>NZ_JACSOF010000005.1:0-74627 GCF_014349205.1 Photobacterium sp. BZF1 | reverse complement strand
CTTATAGGTTGAACGTGAACTTAGTCACAAACATAAGTACACAAACAACAATATGGCCGAAGCCATAGATAACGAGGTGAAGATTATGTCTAGCTTGAAAGTACTAACTGCAACCGCTGTGCTCGTAATGTCTTCTTCAGCCTTTGCTGATATCCGTGTGGCAGACACCCACAACGGTGCATGGGTAACCGTAACTGAAAATGGTCAGCCAGCTGCTAACGCTACCGTTTCTGTTGCCAACGTACCTCAACAACGTCAAAGCTACAAAACTGACGCAAACGGTCGAGTTTTCATTCCATTGACACTAGAAAACTCTCGCTCAATCAAATACAAAGCAACTACTGAGGGTGGTAAACAATCATCACGCTTCGCTTTCCACTCTACTAACAAATAGTTGATGAACGCCTGACATGCAAAAGCCCTCTTCGGAGGGCTTTTGCTTTTGTGACCTACCGCCCAAAAATTCATACTCCCTCCTAGCGGGCCCGGTCTTCTTTCCAATTGAGATCCCTTGCCAATACAAAAGCTAGCCCCAAAACTTGGAGGAACAGTGCTAGGTTTCTAAGCCGCGAAATGGCTTTCATTTTCTCGGCGTTTTCATCAATGAAGACTTGGTTCTCCAAATACAGGTCATTAATTTTTTCTCGCTGGCTAGCTTGAACCCCATCTAAAGCTTCCATGAGTGCTGGCACTTTCTCAATATTGAGATCTAACGGGGTATCCGGTAGCCAATAACCAATATCGTGTTGTAATTGCGCTGCGATCTCTTCAGGCAGAGCTGACTGCATCATCTCGGCTGCATTCAATATCACCAGAGTGTGCTCTCGCTTTCGCTCTACGGTCTCAACTTGCTGCCAAATTAGCTGAATCAGCTTTTCATTGCTTTGTTGACGCTGATTGATGTCATTAGACTGTCGGGTTAAGTCATCGATATAGAAGTTAGTAATCAAGGCCGAAACAATATTGAGTAACAAACCTACTGCTACCAAGGTCCAAGTCGGTACCTGCCATTTTATTGAAGAAATCTGTCCCATTTATTCTTCCATTTACTCAGCATAGAAATGTGCCCCTTAATAATTATGGCAAACTTTCTTGCACTTTTATGTCGTTAAAATAAAACCAATATTTCTCAATAAGACAATAAATTACATAGCTTTATTTTTAATTTGATGACTGATGCTCCCTTTGTCTATCTTTAAGTTTCAGGTTGTCGAAAATAACTGAAAAGGAAAGCAATTCAATGGATAAGGTTCCAACATTTGCGACTCGTACCATTGCACTTACTGGCGATGATATCGAACACAAACGCCATGAACTCAAACTCGCTTTTAATCACACTTGGGAGCTCTATGAATCCCTTTTTAGTGTGGTTAATAATGACAATGCTTATTTTGTCAAAGCCGAACCCTTACGCCACCCGTTAATTTTTTACTTCGGCCATACTGCCACCTTCTACATCAACAAACTCAAACTAGGAAAATACATCGACCAGCGCATCAACCCTCATTTTGAATCCATGTTTGCTATCGGGGTTGATGAAATGTCCTGGGATGATCTCGATGAAACCCATTATCAATGGCCATCTGTTGCCGAGGTTCAACAATACCGAAATGATGTGAAGGATTTGGTCAATCAAGTCATTGATGAACTACCACTCACCCTTCCAGTTAGTGACAACGACCCAGCCTGGGTCATTCTGATGGGGATTGAACACGAGAGAATCCATCTTGAAACATCTTCAGTCATCATTCGCCAGTTGCCTCTTAGTGATGTAACTCCATCACCACTATGGCCTTCATGCCCAGACATGCATTCCGCCCCAGAAAATCGACTGCTAAGTGTCTCCGGGGGGCATGTAACACTCGGTAAAACTGAAGAAGAAAACACCTATGGCTGGGACAACGAATATGGCAGCCAATCGTATCAAGTCGCTGGCTTCAAAGCGTCAAAGTATCTAGTTTCAAACCAAGAGTACCTTGCTTTTGTCAAAGCGGATGGTTATCGCCATCTACGCTATTGGGATGATGAAGGCAAAGCATGGCTCGCTTATACCCAAGCAACGATGCCCCGGTTCTGGCGAAAAAGGGACGGAAATTGGTTTCAGCGCAACCTCACCGCTGAAACGCCTTTACCCCTTAATTGGCCTGTCGAGGTTAACCAGCTAGAGGCAAAAGCATTTTGTAATTGGAAAGCGGAACAGGAGCAGCTCTCTATCCGGTTGCTTACAGAAGCTGAATGGTATTTGCTCAGGCAGAATATCGACTCTGACTCACCACAATGGGATGAAGCCCCCGGCAATATCGAGCTTGGCTATTATGCCTCATCCTGCCCAATCGACCGGTTTGAGCATGAAGGCTTCTGTGACATCATCGGCAACGTTTGGCAATGGACTGAAACCAGTATTGACGGCTTTCAAGGGTTTAGGGTTCATCCACTCTATGATGACTTCTCAACCCCAACATTTGATGGCAAGCACAACCTGATAAAAGGCGGGTCTTGGATCTCAACCGGCAATGAATCTATTAAGGCCTCGCGCTATGCCTTCCGGCGCCATTTCTATCAACATGCAGGGTTTAGGTATGTTGAATCCCAGCAAGCCCCTGAAACTATGGCTAACTTAAATGTCTACGAGACCGATGAGCTCATTTCTCAATACTTAGAATTCCACTACGGCAACGAGTATTTTTCTATCCCCAACTTCTGTACCCATGGTGTAAAAGCCTGCTTGCAAGAAATTCAACTAACTCATCACCATCGTGCGCTGGATATTGGCTGCTCAGTCGGGCGGGCTTCTTTCGAACTAGCCAAAGTATTTGATCATGTCGATGGTATCGACTTTTCTGCACGCTTCATTCAACAAGCCTATTCGCTTACCGAACAGGGAGAAAAACGTTACACCATCAGGACAGAAGGCGATTTGGTCGAGTTTAAGTGTGTGACCTTGGCTGAGCTGGGTTATCAGCAGCTCACTGACAAAATCAATTTTGTCCAAGGGGATGCTTGCAACCTAAAACCTCAATTTAGTCACTATGACTTAATATATGCATCAAACCTGATTGACCGCCTCGGCAACCCCAAGCAATTTCTGAACAGCATCCACCAGCGGCTCAATCCTGGCGGATACCTCGTTATCGCCTCACCCTACACCTGGCTGGAGGAATACACCAATAAAGAAAACTGGCTTGGAGGGATTAAAGTCAATGGTGAAAACTTCACAACCTTAGACGGACTGACCGAGACCCTTATTTCCCACTTTGAACTCATCGCAGTCAAAGAAATTCCGTTCGTCATCAGGGAAACCAAACGCAAGTTCCAGCATTCAGTTTCTGAAATGACGATTTGGAGAAAGCGAGACAGTAACCATTAATCTAGTCTCTTGTCCCGGTACCTCTTGAGGTACTGGGGCAATAACACGTTAATATACGGTCAACTTACTGATCAGCAACTTGCAGTCACTTGGGTATATGCTATGTTGTGCGCTTCAAATACTCAATCATAGTAATATCAGCAGTGAAAACCCCTTGCGTAGCAAAATGTAAAAACAATGAAGGTATCTGTAGTGGATGCCACCGAACAATGTCTGAACTAACGGCGTGGCGTACCATGAGTGATTCTGAACAAGATCAAAAAATCCAACAGATCCAAGGACAACACTCCACACACACTTGCAGCCAATGTGGTCAACCGGCGTATTGTGAGATCAGTGCAGGCAAAGAGACTTGTTGGTGTTTTGAATTAACCAAACGTGATACCTCCGGTATTCCGTCTGGTACCTGTCTATGCCGCCATTGCCTAGAGAAGCTTCCTCTGCTATAAAAACCACATAAAAACAACACCATAAACGCAAGCTTGTTTTTATTGAACAGTGTATTATAATTCACCCTATCTAAAATGGCGCACTAAGATGACTGCAGTAAGAGTACTCCTTCTGGTTTCTGTTTTGTTCCCATTGCGAGTAACAGCGAGCAATGCATTGCCAGACAACGAGCAAATATGCTTGAAGAAAATGGAAACCTTACTCAGCCAACAGCAAATTCTGTTTAGTGATAGTCAGGCAACGCCTGAAACTCGCCGTACGGCAGAAAGGGCCATAGATGCCAGTCGCGAAGCGTTCGCCGATCATGGCAGTTATTGTGATGCCCAGCGGGCATTGCAAAAGTTTGATCAGGATAAACAAAGTGGCTTCCACTACAAGCAAGGGGAAGTTAACTTTTTTGGCCGTGGTCACTATTGATGTTTCTAGATAACTGGTTGGTAGTGCTACTATTATTCAAAACAACTATTGATCAGGCTATCGTTGACTTAAGCCCTTACACGGCAAACCTCTGAGGTAATGTATATGAAAAAGTGGCTACTTATTTTGGCTCCCCTGTTCTTTCTACTCACAGGCTGTGATGCTGAACTAGAACAAGGCTTTTCAGCCAAAAACCTACAACAAAGTTGGGTATTAACTAAGGTCGACGGTAAAGAGATCACCATTACGGAACCTCGAATTGTCCCAGGCATGGCCGTTGATGCTGACTTAAAAGTCTCAGGATTTGGTGGCTGTAACCGATTCTTCGGCCAAATTGAATTAGCGGACAGCAATCGGATCCGCCTCACTGGCATGGGCTCAACTAAAATGGCTTGTATCCAAGATGATCAGGCAACCGTTGAAGCCGTCATGACTCAGTCTCTTCAAGAGTGGAACAATGCTGCTTTAGAAAACAATATCTTAACCTTAACTTCAGAGCAGCACATTTTGACCTTCACTCCTGAAGAAATTGCCACGGAAGATAGCCAGTAAATCCGGCACATCCCATTACTTTCATGCGCAGCCGTTTGGCTGCGCTTTATTTTCCAAGGACCGGTTCACAGAACCAAGTTGTGTTTCGTTATGAAAATAAACAAACGACAAGCCAAAACCCTCAGCGAGGCCATTTCCCAATGGGAAAAAGATAAACGGATCAATGCCGATACCGCAGAATCCTTACGCAATAGCTATGAGGTCGTTGGTTTTGATTGGAAATTGCTGGCTGTCTATTCTTTTTGGATCGCCATTACCTGCTTTGTCATTTCTATTGGCGTGTTATTGGCAGACGACTATCTTATGGCATTGCTGGCAAACCTCATTGATACGCCAGCCAGTATTTTATCGGTCGTAAGTGCTGGGTTAGCTATCGCCTCCTTCGCTTTTGGCGTGAAGCGTCGACGTCGTTACCCCGAAAAATATTTCAGCAATGAAGCCATGTATTTCTTTGGCGTTCTATGGACAGCGGTATCTATTGGCTTCCTAAGGGAGACAGCACTGTTTGCTGACACCCATATTGCTTTCTTCTTGCTCGTTTTAACACTCATCTACGGTGTTATTGGTTTCCGACTCTCCAGTATGCTGATTTGGATTTTCGCACTGCTGAGCTTCGCAGCATGGGGGCTGGAGCAAACGAGTTATTTTGCTGAACCTTCAGACTACTTCATGGGCCTTAACATGGCTTGGCGATTAGTGATCATTGGCTTGATTGTCTTGGCAACCGCGTGGTTTTTTGCCAAAAATAAAGCAGATATAGCAGCAGGTACACCCGTTGCAACTAACCGGTTTGCCTACCTGCAAGAGCCAACCCGTTTCATCGGATTGTTTTATTTACTGTTTGCGCTTTGGTTGGTCTCCCTGTTTGGCAACCATACTAATGCTGCAACCTGGTCGAAGGTGTCACAAGTCTCATTTTTACCTTGGGCGCTTCTATCCGGATTAGTGTGTTTGGGCTTGCTCTACCACGGGATCAAACATGCTGACAAACTGACGCGCAGTTTTGGTATCACCTTCCTGCTGATAAACCTCTACACCCGTTACTTTGAGTACTTCTGGGATGCAATGCACAAGACAGTATTCTTTGCCTTGCTAGCCCTTAGTTTCTGGCTGATTGGCACCCAAGCTGAAAAACTCTGGCAGCTTAGCCATATCAAAGAAAATGAAGACGACTAACGGCAGCGCTTTGTCAAAACTTAGAGGGAAGCACTCGCTTCCCTCCATCTAGCAACCTATGAACTAACATCAAACTGAGCCAGATATGCTTTTGCTTCTGGCTTACCCATATACTTCCCTAAGGTTTTGACAGCCACATCTCGTAAATCCACCACGATCAACCCATCAAGGGCGTCATTGAAATCGGCATCAACATTAAAACACACTAATTTGCCATTCAAACCGAGGTATTGCCTAAGTAATACAGGTACGCCTTTACCCCCTTCCAGACGAGAAATTACCTTAGAGAGCAGTTGAATATCCGCCAACGACGAAAGCATCTCTCTTTGCCAAAATGAAGGCTCTTTGGAGACCAATGGGTTACTCGGCGAAACTAACTCGGCACTTTGGCTATCATAATGGTGCACGGCCATACTCTCAGCGAGAAGATACCGGGCTTCAGGGCTGTAATCATTGCTGATGCTAACAGGCCCAAACAAATGTGTGTAGCCAGAGTGGCGAGAGACAAACGTCGCAATGCCTTTCCATAACAGCAGTAAGGCACTTAAACTCTTTTGATACTCAGCCGCAATAACCGAGCGACCGAGCTCTATTGCTTTTCCTTGTTGGCGAATAAAGCGCTCATCGTAATTAAACAGAGTCCGAGAATACAGCCCACTCACTCCCTGCTCTGCTAATATTTCATCCACCAAGCCAAGACGATAAGCACCAACCAAACATTGGTTTTCGCGATCCCAAACAAACAGGTGGTGGTAGTATTGGTCAAACTCATCAATGTCAGTGGCTTTGCCGGTACCTTCTCCAACCGCACGGAAATTCACCTCCCGGATCCGGCCTAACTCAGCCATCAATGAGGGAATACGAGCAGCTTTCGTACAATAGACATCAAACTGCCCAGACGAAAGTAAATGCTCACTTTCATCCAACTGGCTAATCTCATTCGATAGTTTTTCCGGATCTACAGAAGATGCAATGGGTTCAGCGTCATCCAGAGAGTTAGCCAATATCGGTTTCTGGGCACTCCTCAGCTGGCTCCCTAACAAATAGGTATTCAGTCGCAGATAATTGACCAGCTGTTTATGATCTTCAAACCCTTTGATTTCCTTGAAGCTTATTGCTTCACCAATGGCTAGGTTAATTTGTCTATCACGCTTATTGAGCAACTCACGCCCTAACATCAGTGTTCTTAGCAAGGGATGGATCCGGCCTGCCATATAAAACTTTCGGCTGTTCTTGCCATCAATATACACGGGTACTGTCGTCGCCTTGTTTTTACTGATTAACCGGCTAACAGAGTGGCTCCAGTCTTTATCGGTAATACTTCGCGTTTTATGATCATATGCCGACACTTCTCCTGCCGGAAAGATCAATAGTAACCCACCGTTAGCGAGATGTTTGTTCGCTTCCCTTAACGCTTTCACATTGGCCTTAACGGCTTGAGGTCCCTCAAACACATCAACCCCAATGAACAACTCATCCAACTCTGGGACGGTTTTCAAGTAATGATTAGCAAGTATCTTGATGTCTTTGCGAACTGAGCGTAGTAACGCTGCCAAGATAACCCCTTCAACACAACCGAGTGGATGGTTAGCCACTACAACCGTTGCACCAATCGCGGGCACTTGAGCGAGGGAACCCTGCTTAATCGAATATTGAATGCCTAACGTATCCAAGGCATAACGGAGAAAAACAGTCACATCGCCACCTATTGGGCGAGCAGCATAAAAATTATCCAGCTTTTTTAACCCTGTCGCCCACTCAGTAACATGTTCCCCAACACCGAATGGCGTCTTTCGAGGAAGACGGAAAGGACTTGTCACTTCCATGTTTTTACCTGTTTATTCATTCAACCAGTGAATGAAAATTATGAAACAGCCAGATGACCGAACCGTTTCACTTTTACGGCAAAATAATGAGCGAAATACGACGATATGATGAAGCACAAACTTGCCTGTTACATTAGCAAGAAATTCAACTTCATCACCGAGGAAATAGAAATTAGCGCCAAGTTGCTGCTATCATGATGAAAAATGATGGAGAAATAATAATGAAATCAAAAATACTGCTAGCAGGTCTGCTTGCCGCAACCACTGCGCTGAGTGGTTGTTCGGATGATGAAGTTGGTGACGTAAGCCTAGGCATGTTCACCATGAAGGATATCAAAATCGGCCATTTGAAAGATGACGTTGTTACCGGGGTAACCTGTCATATTGCTTCTATAGAAGCAAACTTAAGCCTTGCCGATCCGAGTGACAGTTCTATTTCTTGCCGTCAGACTGGTGACATTACTCCAGAGATGATCGCACAGATCGATAAATCTAAATCTGGCGAGGTCGTCTTCAAAAAGTCGAAAAGCATCTTCTTCAAGACGATGAAAGTCCGTCGTATCTATGATGCTGAAAACCAGACGCTACTGTATCTGTCATACACAACTAAAGAAACTGAGGGTAGTTTCAAACACAGCCTGTCTACCGTACCTCTTTGGGGAACAAAAGCCTATCAGGCGCCTACTCCAGCAGAGTAACCCTTATTCGGAGGGGGAGTTCCCCCTCTTCGTCGCCTCAGAATAAAAAGAAACAAGAGTGGAATATCATAAAGACATATCTGCTATTGATACATCAATTAATATTGTTAGCGTTTTTCGATTATAAATACATTCTAAATCTAGCCTTTCCTGAATTACCCCTATGAATTGATAAAACTCCATCCACTTTCATTTTAAAGTATTATTTCACTTTTAATTTCAACTGAAGGTACAAGCAAAGATTACAAAAGGTAAGAAAATATAAACAGCAATATTCCCTCATCACATAATTAACATCTAAAACCATTTACACAAGCAATAATTAACACAGATCAATAATTAACTATTATTCATTCATATAAAGTAGCCTCCACAACAAGAATTAATTCATCTTAAATGAAAAATCAAAAGGAAGCTCAATATGAAAAACACAACGATTGCTCTTGCTCTTTCGGCCAGCCTGTCCCTACCTGTTATGGCTGATGACAATGAAAGCACGATAATTGATGGTTTGGACTTCGGACCACTCGCTCAACTGGTTGGTACCTGGATTTCAGCGGATGCCGGTGGTGTTGATATTGCACCCGCACAAAAAGACTTGGATGTTGCGGCAGGTACCCCAGCTGTCACGCCTTTCTATGAAACCATCACATTCGAGGTCGCTGCTGATGCCACCAATGCCAGTGACCAATACCTTGTCGCACTTTATTACAAGCAGGAAGTATTCCGTAAAGCGGATGATTCAAAGTTCCATGACCAGCGAGGATACTTTGTTTATGACAAAGCTAATCAGAAGGTTTATAACTCATTCTGTGTGCCGAGAAATACCTGTGTAACTGCAGAAGGTGCAGCAGGAAACCAAATGACACTGGTTGCCTCAGAGCGCGGAATTGCTGAATCAAACTATATGACTGAAAATGCTACTACTACCGATTTTACAATGAGCATTCAGATTGAAGATGACAAGATGACATATTCACAGACGACCTTATTAGATATTTACGGCCAGTCTGTTTCCCATACTGATTCTAGTATTTTGGTAAAAGTAGAATAAATTCATTAACGAATAATAAAAAAAGAGTGATGCTGTAATATGGCATCACTCTTTTTATTTATAATTTAACAGCCTGCTTATTCTGGCGTTTAACCCTCAGCATTAACCTTACCGCAATGGCGCCGTATATAAGGGCTTGAAGCCACAATTGCCCCCATAAAGATAGGATTTGATCAAAGTCAGCCCCCATTTGGTTCAGGCGTAAAAAAGCATTAATCGCTGGCGTTGAAGGCGCCAACTGGGCAAGCCATGTCACAGGTGTTGGGATCATCTCTACCGGCCAAATAAACCCCGCTGAAAAAACCAGTGGCAACGAGCTTAACAAAACCACGACCGTTGCCAATTCTCTTCTCGGGATCAACTGCCCCAAAATCATGCCAAGAAAAATCACCGATAGTAGAAATGGCACCGTAACCAACATGAGATCCTGTATCGAGGCGAGTCGGCTAATGTTGTAATAACTGAAGCTAAAGCCAAAGTAATACATAACCAGCGGCAGGTAGATAAGGGTAAAAACAATACCGCGTACCAAGACAACACGCCTTGCCGGATAATGCAGCCAATAGCCACTTTCCCCGGCGCGGAGATACTCATTCTGGCCACCACCGAGCAAACCAACGGCAATAAGCAGTGTTTGATGCAGAATCAGAACAAATACAGCCGGTACGACATAATTTACGTAACCCATTGTTGGGTTGAAGACTGGCTGAGCGTTCAATTTTATCGCCGTGTATTGCTCAGCAGCCAATGCTATATTACCGCCAGCGGAGACCATTCTAGCGACTTTGACCTCAGCCCCCAACGTACCCGCAGCGGTCGCTATCCCTTCAGCAATCGTGCCGTACACCAAAAAATAAGCGGCATCACCGCCGTAGGCTAAGGTCGGGCTTTTTCCTAGTAAGACGTCTCGTTGGAAATCTTTGGGGATCACCAGTAACCCTTGCACCTTGCCTTGGTTCACGAGCGCTTTAGCCGCATCCACGGACTCAGTCCGTGCAGCAATCACCACCTCAGGAGTAGCATCAACCATACGTTCGAGCTTGCGCCCTAGCGCTGACTGATCAAGGTTTACTACCACAATTTGTTGTTCCCTTGGCAACTGGTTGGTATAAGGCAACGGGTAGAGGAACGAATAAATCAGCACCCCACCAAACACGGTAAAAAGGATCGACGGGTTGGTAAAAATCGCTTTTAGCTCAAATTGAAATAGCGAGCGCCAACTCATACTCTCACCTCTTCTACTTTACTCAACCGAGCTACACGCCCCGCGGCCAGCAGCCAAGTGATCAGAAAAGCAATTAAACAAAGCAACTGGGGAGTTGCCTGCTGAAAAGTCATTCCGTGGTTCACTTGATGTAACTGGACATCCAAATAATGGGTTGCCGGTAACATTGCACGCCACACTAGGGCAAAATTAGGCATGTCTGTTGCTGGGAATGTCACACCAACAAAAGCAAATGCGGGCGCGGTAAAGCCAGCAGCTAAGCTCATTGCCTTGGTCGCATCAAGCGTGAACAAGAACAAGACACATGCAACACCTTGGCAAGCCAATACCATCAGAAACTGGGCAAACAACAAAATCCACCATTGGCCGTGCATCGGCCAATTCAACACACCATACAAAACAGTGATGAAAATAAGACCTTGTATGAAAAGCAGTAAGGTATACGGCATAAGCTTAATGATAAGGTGACGCGTTGGTGCGTCTCCCAACCACGCCTTGAGCCCACCCTTTCGCTGCTCAGCAGACAACGCAATGATGGTCGTGATAACAATCGCAATTTGCCATATCGCTGGAATCGTCGCTGATACCAAGAACTGGCCATAATGACTATTGCTGTTATATAACGGCGTAATTTGGTTCCTAACTGGGACGGCTAACCCCAATGCTTGCTGGGGTACCCGACTGCCGGAGGCCATGTTTCTCAAGGTATCGATTTGTGCATTGAGCGTACCTTGGGCTTGTACCACTGCCGATTTCACCAACTTGCCAATAAGAACGAACTGGCTGTTATAGAAAACTGTCGCTGTTGGTGATTTCCCGAGCTTGGTGTCTTGTTCTAAATTCGTTGGGATCACTACCAACGCATAGATATCTCCCCCCTTAAGGGCGTGGGAACCTTCGGCCACCGATGGGTAAGTGTTAGCCACCGCCAAGGTCGGGTTGGCATCATAATACCGGACCAACTGGCGTGATAATTGGCTATGGTCTAAATCAACGACACCAACGGGTAAATCCCTTGCAATGCCTGAAGAGAATATTGCCCAAATGATGGCAAACAGCATCAATGGCAACCATGTCGTCAACGATAATAGCCAGCGTTCTTCGCGGATCAACCGCCATTCTCGTGCGAGTTGGATCTTCATTCGCTGACAATCACGCTCATGCCGACACGAAGCCCTGTAATCGGAGCAACCGGACGGGCTTCCACTTCAAAGGTACGCATATCAAATCCCTGGGCGGGATCCGTAGTTCGCCAAGTTGCAAAATCACCCATCACAGCGACATGTGTCACTTTGAAGGTATAGCTTTCATCACCTAGCGCCGGAATCATCGCCTCAAACTCTTTGCCCTGTGGGTAGTTTTTTAGGTTATCTTCGCGGATATTGAACAGCGCCCATGCGTCTTCCATATCGACCACGCTGACGACAGGGAAACCTTGTGGAGCAAGCTCACCTTCGTGCAGCAGCACCTGACTGACTTCACCATCAAACCAGCTAGAGATCTGGGTGTCAGCGGCATAAGCTTCGACTTCAGCAACCGCTCCGGCAGCCATACGGGCTTTTTCAGCAGCAGCACGTTTTGTTTCTACCCGCGCACCTTCTTTGGCCATGGTATACATCTGGTAGGCGGCTTGTTCGGTATAACGTGCTGCCTGCCATTGGGTATAGGCTTCATCGCGTTTTTGCTCGGCCATCACCCCTTCTTTGAATAGGTTATCGACCCTGCGATAGGTCTTTTGCATCAGGGCAGAGGCCGCTTTGGCTTTTTGCCACTGATCTTGTGCAGCGGCGATCTCCTGCTCCCGAGCCCCTTTTTCTGCCTGCTGAGACATAGCATCGGCTGCCTGCTCACCAGCCCGTGCCTGCTCGAGTTTGGCATCAATTTCTGGGCTAGAAAGCGTGAAAATCAAATCACCTTTTTCTACCATGTCGCCTTTGCGGACCAACACCTGTTGTATCCGACCTGGTACCTTGGAAGAAATATTGTAGTGCTGGGCTTCAACCTGCCCTTGTAGCCGTATTGGCTGAGGCTGGTAGGCCGACCAAAACTGATAGCCCAGCCATCCAACCACAGCAGTGACCGAGACCGCAGCAGCGATCACCTTCGTACTTGATTTGCCGTTTCTCATGACTGAACCTCTAAACCTTGATATTGCTGATATTGTTTAAAATTATTAATTTCACTACTGACCGCTAACAAGCGAGTTAGCGAGATGACATATTGATAGGCTGCCGCTGCCCGCTGTGTTTTCACACTTGCCAGGTATAGTTCGGCATCAACCACATCCAAGGATGTCGACAAACCTTGGCTAAATGCTTTTTCTCGTAAACTGACATTCTCTTTTGCTAAATCCAAACTGGAAGCCAGTCCGTTATATTCTTCCAATGACTGCATTGCCTCGCGGTAGGTTTTTTCAACCAATACCGTCAGATCCTGTTCGGCTTGTGCCCGTAGGTAGTGAACTTGGGTAACGGCACTGTGCGCGGCCTTTACTTTTCCCGAACGACCAGAGCTATCGAGCAATGGAATATTAACGCCTACACCCACGGCCCAATCCGGCGCTGTTTTCGCTGCTAGCGTGTCGTCCTCGTGCAAGTTGTAGTTACCGTATAGGTACACCTCTGGGTAGTATTTACCCTTTTCAGCCGCCATCAGGCCCTGCGCCTGTTTCTTCTTGGCATCAAGAATTTGCAAGCCGGGGTAGCCCGCCAAGGTTTTGTCTATAAACGCCGATAGAGGAGGCAATGATTCATTCACAAACAACGAAGAGGTCGGCACAGCCGGTGAATTAACTTTCAGAAGTTTGGTCAAAGCAACTTGGGCAATTTCCATATCTCGCTGGGCTTTCTGCCGCTCTACCCGCGCTTTATCGTAAGAGGCTTGTGCCTGCAGGCGTTCAACTTTGGCAATTTGCCCTTGCTGCTCTAGTTTTTGGGCCCGCTCAAAATGCTTTTTAAGCCCGTTTTCAACCTCGATACGTGTATCCAGAACCGTTTGAGTAAGCGCAACACCAAAATAGAATTTGGAAAGATCTTCAAAGGTGGCTTGCTGCTTCATCGCTAACAAATGGGTAGCTTCTTCTGTCTGACCTTTCGCGATATCCTGAGCAGCACTAATACGGCCACCGGTAAAAATTGGCCACACCGCACGGATAGAACTGGTAAATACCTCTCGTTTGGTTAACTGGGAGGTAAATAGCTGATCAACAATAGGTAGGGAGGGCACAACAGACCCAATCGGCATGCTGTCAATAAGATCAGAGGGCTTGATTTCAACGGGCTTATCAAGCCGGGTATATTTGGCTGTCGCACTAATGGAAGGTAAGTACAAATCCCTTGCAGCATCTTGCATATTTTCTGAGCGTTCAATATTGGCTCGCTCGGCTGCCAGGCCATCATTCTGACTTAACACCGCCTGCCAGGCATCCAAAAAACTGACTGGGTGTTGCGCCTTAACTGGCGTGGTGTCGGAAAATACCGGATTGAGCGAGCGATTCCCTTCTAGGGTATTGGCCCCTGCCGACATCGGTACAACCATCATTGCCCAGCAGGTGAGCACCGCAACTGGCGTTATTCTCATTGTGAAGTTACCTATATGCCTGTTTTCGTAGCTTGAATCGCCAATTTTAGAGTAATAACTCTAAAAATCAATAACCGTGATGCAAGTCACGCAAATTACAGGGGGCTCACAGGCTAGCAATAGGGTCTTCTATGGCTAATCATTCAAACTCAAGATGATTTTCTGGTAAGCCTTCGGGGTAAGACCGCTAATGCGCTTGAAGGAGCGGGAAAAGTGGGCAATGTTGGAGTAGCCCAGCTGGCTAGCTATATGGGTTAACGAGAGCTCTTCAGCCATCATGTCTGCCGCAACCGTATATAACAGGTTATCTTTAATCCGCCGGAAACTGGTTCGCTCCTCAGTTAGCCTTCGTTGTAATGTCCTTGGGCTCATACTCAGCAATTCGGCTGCCTCTTCCAAGGTGAGGTTGCGCTCCCTGACATAAGGCAGCAACGAGGTAAAAACCCGGTCGGTAAAATTTGCATGCCAACTGATCAAAGGGGCTTTTGACTCAGTGTCCTTGGACGTGATCCGTGGCCTTATCGCGAGGACGTCATCATCTATCAGCCACTCAATCCTTTCATTGCCGACAAAATATTGGATGGAGTTCCCCAAAATTGAGCGGTAGATATCTGCGTTGTCAGACTGAATTTTAATTTGGCTCGGCAGCCAATCACTATGGCTAAGTACCTGGACAAACTCAACGGCATATAGCACCGCCCAGACTTCAGACCATAAAAAGTGCTCGCTCTCATCTACGGCCCGCTTGCACCAATACCAAGTTCTGCCATGGCTTTCTTCGAGCCCCACATTCACTACTGTCGAGTCATATTGGAACACGGTCTGGGTCAGGGCCAATGCCTCTTTGACCGAATAACACTCAGCAAACTGGCCGATCAATCTCGGGATAGCTTTGCGCCGGATAGCCGTTCGCAAAATATCGCCGAACTGGGTGATACCCAGTTGATTGGCTAATAGATATATCAGCTTTTTCATCGGTTCTTGGGGCAAGAACTCCTGGTCCAGATCAAACAAGTCAGGTGGCAACCCTGAGTCTTTGATCACTTGGTGCGGGTCATGGTTGTATTCATAGAAGATTTCTACGATTACCCGTGCGTAGCCTGATTTAATCAAGGGAACAATGGGGTCGTTGCCGCTCGTCATACTGCTAGGCTCTACATCGACTACATCAATTAAGGGTAGAGCGTCGCGACGAGATGGCAAATGCTGAGGCCAAGGGGAGAGCAAGTAAGAAAGAGCATTTAATCAGATAAAGTAGAGCCAGCGTAATTACGCTGACTCTTTTAATACAGGTTTAGCGGCAAGCTTACCCCAAGACCTTACGGTATTGAGCAACCGTCTCATCAATAAGCGCGTCGTTACAGCCAAGATAGTGCTGCGGGTTGCAAGCTTCATCAATCTCTTGGGATGACAGAATTGCAGACACTTCATCATCCTGCTTGAGCACCTCTGCCAAACTTCCCTCAACAGGCGCATTGGCAATGGCGGATTTAACTTTGTTGTAGCCTTCCCCTCGCCCAGCGATTTCAGCGACCTTCATCATCACAGCTTCCGACATGATGAAATTGCGTGATGCTTGGAAGTTTTCCAGCATGCGCTGCTTGTTGACCACAAGGTTAGCTACAAGCCTCTGAGCGCGCTCCAATGCTGTCGAAACAGCCAAAGACGACTCTGGTACCAAGCTCCAATTTAGAACTCGCATAGAAGCGGAACGGACATCGTGCTGATCCATCAGGTTAGGTGCACTACTTGCATACATCCAGCCCATACGTGACAGAGTCTGAATCATATTGGCTGCGCGCGGGTTGGCTTTGTGCGGCATCGTACTTGAACCGCCACCGGCTTCCCCCTCGCGAACTTCAGCAACAGATGCCCGTCCCATCGTCTCTGTATCATTAGCGATGCGACACAAGGTACCGTGGACCAAGGCAAAAAACTGAATAAGCTCGGCAATGTTGTCCAGGCTTGCATTGCCAAGGCCTTTTGGCTCTGTCAGACCTAGGGCATCAAAGAGTCCTTTACGTACAGCTAAGCCTTGAGGACCAATTGACGATAGATTACCCACGGCCCCACCATACATACCCGTAGTTGCACGTGGATAAAGCTCATCAAGTCGGACAATATGGCGGGTAATTTCCTGCAGATAACTGCTTACCTGTAACCCCCAGGTCGTCGGCAAGGCATCCATCGCATTGGTTCTTGCCACCATTACGGTCTGTTTGTGGTCAAGCGCCATACCTTCCAGTAAATCGCCTAAGCCAACAAGCTGTGCCCTCACCAAGCCTAGCGATTGCTTCACCCGCATCGCCAGACTGGTATCGAGCAAGTCCTGGGTGGTACATCCCCAATGAAGATAGCGTTTTACGTGCTCATCACCTTGCTCGGTCAACTGATCGACCAAGGGTTTAATGGCCATCCCCACCTTTTGGGTATCTTGTGCCAGTCGTGTCCAGTCAATGTTATCACTGATACAAACCTGCTCTATGGCAGTAACAGCTTGCGCCGGAATAAGCCCCAGTTCAGCCTGAACCTTGGCAATGGTTACCTCGAAAGTTAACCACGTTTGGATAAGGTTATCGTCAGACCATACCCGCTTCATTTCTGGTTGGGTAAAAAGTGGGGAGTATAGGGTTGAATCAAAAACAGAGACATTTGAGCCGGGCATATCCTTCATCCTAAGCGCCAATCGATAGAGATAAAGACTACTCTGACATAATAGTGATTACTGTGCGCTTAATGAAAAAAAAAGCGGGCATCAGCCCGCAGCAAATTAAGCCTAATCAAGCAACATCCATATTGCTGAGAACCATTACGAGATAGAGAATAGCATTCTATATAATTACAGAACAACACACCGTATAACGCGTTGTGATATAGATCACACTTAAGCAAGCGAGATATAGCCCTCAATCACTACTAAAAGTCATTCAATGCAACCAAGCGCTTAGGCGCAACATAGCATCATGGGCCAAACTTATGTGACACCATGTTGCAGGATGTCTCTTATGCGGTTGTATTGGTATGCCGATTGAATTGGCCCCTATCATCTTTGAACTGTGTGCGATTATTATCAGCGCAGCGATCTTGGGTACGCTTTTTTTATATGCCTGCCAGCCGATTATCCTTGCTTACATTGCTGCCGGCGTTGTCATCGGTCCTTACGGGTTTAACCTGATCCCCAATGCCGAACACATTACGCAGATCGGCAATATCGGTGTCATCCTCTTGCTGTTTTTAATTGGCTTGAACCTTCAACCGAGGAAGTTGCTCAACCTGTTCAAGGAAAGTGCCATAATCACCCTTGGCACCTGCATCTTCTTTTTCACCATCACCTTGTTGTTCTGCTTGGCGATTCAGTTGTCGCTGTTAGATGCTGTGATCTGCGCTGCTGCCTTGATGTTTTCCAGTACCGTCATTGGTCTCAAGCTCATTCCGACAACCACCCTGCACCATCAACGCATGGGGGAAGTAATCACCAGCATTTTGCTGGTGCAGGACGTCATTGCCATTAGCGTGATCATTTTTCTCAATATGGATGGCGGTAATGCCATGATGGTTGGCTTTTTGTTGATGTTGGGGAAATTTGTTGCAATCTGTACCTTAGCGTTTATCGGTGTACGCTATATCATTTTGCCGTTATTCAGAAAATTTGATGTTATTCAAGAGTATAGTTTTCTGGCTACGCTTGCTTGGTGCTTTTTCTGGGCTGAGCTTAGCCACCAGGTAGGATTGTCCTATGAAAGTGGTGCCTTCATTGCAGGTATTTCAATTGCAACCAGCCGGGTATCACAGGCCATTTCTGTTCATTTAAAACCACTGCGGGAATTCTTCTTGATCCTGTTTTTCTTTGCCATTGGCGCAAGGATGGACTTCAGTGAATGGAACCACTACACCTTCTTCGGCATCGCTTTTGGCGCCGTGATGGTGGGAATTAAATATTGGGGCTTTTCAACCGCGCTGAAAATGGCCAGAGAAAAACCCACTATGCAGCATGAATTGAGTGCTAGGCTCAGCCAAGCCAGTGAGTTTTCCTTCCTTGTTGCCTACGCAGCCATGATCAGCGGTTTACTCTCGATGGAGGCTGTCTTGTTTATCCAAATGGCGACCATTACCACGTTTATCATCTCGACCTATTGGGTAGTAAACCGCTTCCCTACCCCAATATCCACGGTCAAGAAGCTTCGCAAGGATTAATCTGAAAACGGCTGGCTCGCTTTAAGTAAGATTTCATTGTCTTTAACGGTAACTCTTATTAGGGTTAATCGCTCGAAGCCTCGCTTAGGGCTATTGCCTGAAAGCCAGTTCTCTACGCTTTTGATATCCGTTTTTAGCGCACGTTTGAAACTACGGTGATCCAGCAGGATAAATTCGCGCAGCACTGAAAAATCACTATGATTTGCCAAGGTAAACAACTGGTCATCAAGGGTTTGCTGATCTAGCACTTTAAGGCCGTTTATGACATCAAGCGTTTCTCCACCAACGGTCACCTGAGCAAAAACATAGTTTTGACGGCGCAAACCAGCCAGCACTGCATTGTAATTGGCCCAAGACATTTCCAGCATATACTCGACTGCATCGACTCTACCCTCAGAGATAAAAGCCGTGAGCATTCCATCTTGGGTATTGAACAGGTTGGTTTGATCGAAACAAAATGCCTCCCCTTCTGACTCTGCGCCTTCACTCGTTTGATAAAGGGCTGAGCAGTCAAAGCTCTCAGGCAGTGAGCTCATGTAGTCAGCAGAGTCACCAAATTCGAAATTTTGTTGAAAAACATTGGCATGAGAAATTGGCGAAAACAACACCAACGCAGTAAAAAGAGTAAACAAGCAAGAGGCTAATTGGTTGAAGGAAGCCGTAAGGCGAGAAAAACGGATAACCGGGAAAACTAAAGGCATGATTGACACTCCATGTAATCTGCCAATTATACCGATGATAAAAAAAAAGCTGCAATTCCTTAGCCTAGTAGAATTGCAGCTGCTACGGTCAGCATTTTCGTAGTCAAAAAGGGATAACCCGGCTTCGGATTCCTTGCTATCCCAGAGCGGTAACTCTCCTAACCCATGTGTTTGTTGTCTTTTAGGGTTAGACCATGTCTTACATCGACCAGATAAAGTAAATCTGGGATTTCATGCGGATGATAATGCCGCGAATGACATCTAGGAACGCTAAGAAATCAATCGGCTTCTCGGCGCTTATCCATGCCAGGCCAACGGAGCCAACCGGAATGTCGTAGTCTCCGGGCTCTGTCAGTTTCAAGCGGACAAAATGGTGCTTATTCAAAGCGTTCTGACCGGTTGTTTGACGGACATTGTCATCCCTTGCCAGCAAACTTCCCTGCGATTCACCCGTTGCTTCAATTATGCCCTCGACCTCGGCACTAAAGACCTTGCCAGGGTAAACCGGTGAGGCAAACTCTGCCTGCTGCCCAACTTTGACATTACGAATCGCCTGATGATTAACCCGCATTAAGACGTACTTTTCATCGGTATACATCTGGATACGAGGCATAACACCAACATATTGGCCTTCGCGCATAATGTAGTTGGTCAAATAGCCATCGGCTGGCGCGTGAACCTGGGTGTTGTCTAGATTCCATTGCGCCTGGGCGACATCTTCTTGTTTATTCGCTACATCTACTTTTCGGCTTGCAACAGACAACTCTGCTTTTTCGAAATCCAACTGCGCTCGTTGGGCTGATACACGGGCTTTATCCAACTGAGACTGTAAAGTCACTTGCTTGGCCCTTGCTACATCCACCGCCGTCTGCTGCTCATCCATCTGCGTTTCAGTGATCGTATGTTTAACTACCCTGTTTTGCTCCTGATAGCGACGCAGCGTAGTTTCCTTCCACTCCAAATCTTCCTTGGCAGACTCTATCTCGTTCTGTGCAATCTCAATGTCTTTCAGTGACGCGTGATGATTCTGCTTGGCAATCAGTACATCTTCCTTGGCAATAGACAGAGCAACCTTGGCTGAATCGAGTTGGGTTTCGGCTTTATTCAGCGCAATCTGGTATTGCTCATCATCCAAGGTGTAAACCAACTGGCCTTTTTTCACCTTTTCATTAGGGCGGACGAATATCTCATCCACATGACCTTTAATTTTGGTCGAACCGGGACGCAACTGAATATGCGGGGACTGCACCACCGAGCCACCGGACATATCCATTGGCGCGAAGGTAATCAACCCAATCCAGACAAAAACCAACCAGCCCGCCCCGCCAAGATAAGAGAATGTCTTGGTGAATTTATTCCATGGCATCCCTACAAGTCGCAGTAGGTAAATAAACAGGGCCCATACCGCCAAACCCTCAAGCATTTTCTGCCTCCTCTTTAGTCATGATCACCGGCTCAGAGACGGCAGGCTGAGTAGCTGAAGGTTGAGGCTGTGGATGGCTCTCTTTTTCTTTCCAGATATCTCGGATACGACGTAAGGCTCGTTCGCCATCAACAAAAGCGATGAACACCGCTACCACCCATACCCAATGCCAAATAAAGCCAATCCAGGTCAAGGCGGTTATCAATCCCAATTGGTGATGCTCTTTCGTATGGGCTTTTTGGATTGGCAGCTCATGAATGCGCCAAAAACCAAATGCCGCAGCGGCAATGGAGCCAAATAACACCACAGCGGCGACAATATGAAGCGCAGTGTCGACACCACTGTCGACAAACGGCATGCTGACGAGACTCATAACAGTTCTCCAATTCACTAACGCACAATCATTTCGCCAACAAACAATCTCAGGGCAAAACACTGACTGTTATCGGCTTTTTCAATTTATTTTTGTTGGTGAGATTATGTAACTAACAGTGACAGGCATCACAAGATTGGATACATTAAATCAATACAGAAGAGGTTTTAATATATTCAGACCACATAAGAGCAAAAGCACGCTATGCCATTACCTGATTCCCAATTTCAAGCAGCCTTTGTCCGATCCATTTTCTTCCAACCTTTTGTCCGTGCTTTGGACAAACATTACGGGATCTCCCTTAGTGACATCGGCGTACCTCTCAAATTGCTTGATGAGCCGATGACACTGGTCCCCTTTTCGGATCTCAACCAAAAAATGGAGCAACTAGAGCAACTGATTGGTAACCCGGCATACCTTTGCAAAATGGCGAAAGACATCAGTTTTGACAACATGGACAAACTCGGACAGTGGTTCCTCTCAACGCCTGAGCTTGCTCTTACTTTCCGCCGGATTAATTACGGCACATCCTGCTTGCAATCTGGTGCCACATTCCACGGTGAACTATCAGGTAAAATCATCAAATGGACCTATGACAACCATTTTTCATCAGGACGGGGGCGCTTCCAAGACAGCTTACGCATGGCTATCATGTTCACTAACACCCTGCGCTATTTTATGGGAGAGAATTATCACCCGCTGACTGTCGAGCTAAGCGGGCCACCTTGTGGTAACGGAGAATTAGAGCACTTTTTTGGCGCAGACATACGCTGGAACGCACCGTTAACTCGGGTTTGGCTGGATATCTCCGTCCTTGAGCATGAGAATACTTTCCCATTTGAATTGTCACGCCCTATGATGCTGACCAACCTGGAGCTAGATGAATTTCTCAATATGCCCCAGCCTCATGATGCGGCGAAAATGATGTATGAGATGATCAATTATTCCCGCTTCTATGGCTACCCAAGCTTAGACTTTGTTGCCGACAAGTTCGGCTTATCTCGGCAACAGCTTCAACGCCGCCTCCACCATTTTGGATGGAGCTTCAGTTCGATAACCAGCTATGTACTCTGTAACCAAGCAATCAAATACATGCAGGCTGATCTTAGTATTTCTGAAATAGCCAAAGAGCTCGGCTATAAAAATGTGCAGAGTTTCAGCAAGGCTTTTCAACGTCAGCGGGGGCAAACACCCACCCAATATAAGGAGAAGCTACAAGAACGGAGCCGGCAAAAACCTAATTAGCATTGTTCATATTAGAAGGGATACCCAAGAAATTGCGATTACTTGGGTATGGGTACGTCGTAGGACTATGTTTGTCGGGAACAGTTGAGGGTAAAGCGCTGGTCAGGGGTAATATGGTGGCGCATCACAAACTCAGCACGGTTATCACTTTCAAACTGTGGTTGGAAAAAGATCCGGTAACCCAGTAAATCGCGTCTTGCGTCACTATCAAACGGATTCACATTGTTTTTGTCCACCACAATATCCCGCGATAGGTGAACAGGCTTTAGCACATAATCTAGCCCGTTATGGTAGAAGCTATAATCAACTGCCAGCTTGAATTCCAGTTGAATTTGATTGTTTTCAGAACGCCTCAGCCACTCTTCAGACTGAATCGTGCCGTCAGGCTTAAACGTATACGATGTGGTTTCCCACATGTTTTCCGGGGTATCTGGCCGCTGGCATAACCAAGTGCCACCTTCCAATTGGGTAGCGACAGCAGGCGTTGCCAACATGCTTCCCATTAGTAACCCAACCAGTTTTATCTTCATCCTTGAATCCTGACTTATTTAATCTAATACAATTAGTTATAGCAGTATCCATGTAAACAAGACAGTGAATTTATCTCACTGCTACGGTTAAAGCTTGATGGATTAAAACAAGAAAAGGGGAAAGTATACACTTTCCCCTTCAGTTAATTAGGCTTAGTTTTTACAAGCAGATCAATTAGAAACGGTAATCAACCGACCATACTACTTGTTGCGAGTAGTCGATCTTCGTATCGTTTTTGCTGTAGTCCTGATCTAGGTAGCGGTACGTCAAATCTGTTGACCAATTGTCATTGATTTCATACATCGCACCAACTTGACCACCCCAAACGAAATCTGTTGAGCTGCTGCCGCTGATCTTGTTATCAGCCACACCCGCAGAGACACCTGCGAATAGGTTTACATTTTGGTGTACAGGCATTAGGTAATCATAAGAAGCCAAGAACATGTTCTGCGATGACTTGTCCATGTAACTGTAAGTACCCATTACACGGTGATGGTCGTTCATGATAGCACCGCCGCGTAACTGGTAAGTTGCATCTTCACCGTTCTGGGCATTAGCACCTTTAACATTATCTTCTTGGTAACCAACACCACCACCCACAAACCACTGTGTGTCAGCGGCGAACGCTGGAGATGCTGCCATTACTGCTAGTGCCAAAGTTGAGATTGCTGTGATCTTTTTCATGTATGTCTCCTTGGACTCCCAAGCTTCATTAATTGTTCTTATCTAATGTGCCGGATAAGTCTTATATAATTTGTTCTGTTCGCCAATCAATATACGCCTATTTACTGAATGGAAACTTAAGATATAAAACATTGTTTTTTAACTTAATAAATGCTGAACAAATAATGTATGTGCTCAATAAGAAATCTTAAAAGCACACCAGAAATTAATCAAAACAAGCAGCAATGATTAATTTACGCTCAGAGAAGACACATAAGGCACTGTTATTAAAGGATTTAAATAATAAACAAAATATAAACTGAATGTTTTGACATTATTTGTTGAAATAAAAAAAGAGGACAGCAAGTCCTCTTTTTAATATTTATTCAGTTTAAATTAAAATTTGTAATCAACAGACCAAACGACCTGTTGGGTGTAATCAATTTTATTCACACCTTTTTGATAGTCTTGATCTAGGTAACGGTAAGTAAGGTCTGTTGATAGGTTATTGCTCAACTTGTATTGTGCACCTACTTGGCCACCCCATACAAAATCTGTTGAACTGTTGCTGCTCAGAGTATTTTTGATCTTAGTATCAGAGTAACCCATCGTAGCACCTGCAAACAGGTTTACCTTTTGATGAACAGGGATCAAGTAATCATAAGAAGCAAGGTACATGTTCTGGGTATAGTCATTAGCAAAAATGCCATCAAACTTACTTTCGTAATAGCTGTATGTCGCCGTGAATCGGTGCTGGTCGTTGATGATGGCACCACCACGGAACTGGTAGGAAGCATCTTCAACATTCTTGTTCGAATATAGCATGCCACTTCTTTCGATTTTGTCATTCTGGTAGCCGATACCACCACCGACAAACCAATCAGTGTTGTTAGCCAAAACAGGTGTAGTCGCAAGAGTAGAAAGAATAAGAGTTGACGCTACTACTAGCTTTTTCATGTGTAATTTCCTTGATGCATTATTTGTAAAGCCAAGTTAGTTCTTGGTTTCTAGTTATTAGGTGCAGTTATGGTTGCTGCCCTTTCAATAATGAACACTGTACACAATAAAACTGAACGCAACCTTAAAATAGAAAACACTGTTTTATTTGTAATTATCTGTGTCAGAACACAAGAAAAGACTTAACAGTATCAAGAAAGTCCTATATGTGACGCCTTACTTGGTGGTACGCCAAAGTAACGTTTGAATTCGCGGCTAAACTGGGTTGGACTCTCATAACCAACTTTCAAGGCCGCAATATTGGCAGGCATACCGTCTTGCGACATCATGGTTTTAGCCTTATTGAGGCGTATCTTCTTGATGTACTGCAAAGGAGGATCAGTTACCACCTGCTTGAAGGCACGGTGGAACGCCGACACACTCATTCCAGCCATATCTGCCAAATCATTAATAGCCAGTTTTTGATCATAATGTGATTGGACATGGGTGATCACCCGTGACACCCGGGATAGTGCGCTGTCTTGCTTACAGTATTGGGCAAGCAAGTAGCCCTGGTCACTTTTGAGCAATTGGAAGTAAAACTCTCGCAACAATTGCTTGCCCAGTACTTTGGCATCTAACGGATCTTTAAGGCAGCCCAAAAGCCGGCAGATACAATCTCGTATGTCAGGCGTAATTTGAGTGACTGCAACACCACGCCCATTATCCGGCGAGGGGGCCATTTCGCTGTGCTGGTGCTGCTCCAAGGTATCAACAAGCTCTTGTATGATGGTGAGATCGAAATCGATATCCAACCCAATCAAAGGCTCTTCCGGTGAAGCAAAAGTTTCACATGCTATAGGGTAAGGTGTTGCAACAATCAGGCAATGGTTTGTATCGTAGTCAAAGCGGTAATCATTGAGGTGGCCCACTTTATTCCCTTGCAGAATCACCACAACCCCTTGCTGATACATCTGCGGTGTCATCTTATGGTACTGCTTGATCCTAAATAACCGAATACCCGGTATAGGAAGGTCAACAATACCGGAACTATCAGCTAAGCCGTAGTAAATACAAAGGTCTTCCCCTTTCTGTACACACTTTTTAGACGCGGAATCTACGACGGATACCATCTCACCTACCCTAAGATTAAAATGAATGATTTGCCTTTGGGCACAGAGCAGAACGCGACCTAACGCGAAAAGCCAGCGCTGGAGAACAATCAGCAGAAAACTATCCTACCATATATTCCCGACGACAATATCAGTTAAAAAGTAGATTTAGGCAAGTATTAAACAGTTTTGAGCATCACTATTTAGGGAGCATTGGCATAGACTGTGTTCATCATATAGCGACACATACAATAAACACTGGAGATACTTCATGGACAAGTTTACTTACCAGAACCCTACCCGTATCCATTTTGGTGAAGGCCAAATCGCAGCCATTGCCAACGATATCCCACAAGACAAAAAGGTCTTGGTCATCTACGGTGGCGGTTCTATCAAGAAAAACGGTGTATATGATCAAGTCAAAGCAGCGCTAAGTGAGCATAACTGGGGCGAGTTTGCGGGTGTAGAACCAAACCCTCAGTACGATACGCTAATGAAAGCGGTTGAAAAAATCAAAGCTGAAGGCTTTGACTACCTACTTGCAGTCGGTGGCGGTTCGGTTATCGATGGCACTAAGTTCATCGCTGCAGCTGCTGCTTACCAAGGCGAAGACCCATGGAATATCCTTGCCCAACAGCACCCTGTAGAAAGTGCCCTACCACTTGCATGTGTATTGACTCTTCCTGCAACAGGCTCTGAGAGCAACATGGGCTCTGTTGTTTCTCGCGGTAAAGACAAACTGGCGTTCCTATCACCTAAAGTACAGCCATTGTTTGCAGTACTAGACCCAACAACTACGCTTAGCCTTTCTCCTCGTCAGGTAGCGAATGGTGTAGTTGATGCTTATGTCCATGTTATGGAGCAATACCTGACCTTCCCGGCCAATGCCAAGGTTCAGGACCGCTTTGCCGAAGGTTTGCTTCTGAACCTTATCGAAGAAGGGCCGAAAGCCCTGGCGACCCCAGATGATATCGATGTGCGTGCCAACATCATGTGGACCGCAACCCAAGCTCTAAATGGTTTGATTGGTGTCGGTGTACCGCAAGACTGGACCACTCACATGATTGGCCATGAACTAACCGGCAACTACGGTATCGACCATGCCCGCACGCTTAGCATTGTTCTACCAGCAGTGATGAAAGAGCGCCGTGAAGACAAAGAAGGCAAATTGCTGCAGTACGCAGAGCGTGTATTTGGTATCACTGAAGGTACAAACGACGAGCGTATCGACCAAGCCATTGCCCAAACTATTGCCTTCTTCAAGCAGATGGAAGTACCAACTAGCCTAAGTGATGTCGAGTTGGGTAATGCTGATATTGACACTCTGGTTGCCAGCCTTGAAAAGCATGGTATGAAAGCATTGGGCGAGCGAGGCAATATCACGATCAATGACAGCCGAGCGATCCTAGAAGCTGCGCTGTAACTTCATAGCTATAAAAGAAAAGGGAGGCGCTTCGCCTCCCTTTTTTTAAGCCCAAGACTTCAAGTTACAGGATTCAAGGTCTTAAAGTCTACTGACTAGATTAATCACCCAGAGTCGCTACCATGATGGCTTTGATCGCATGCATGCGGTTTTCAGCCTCATCGAAGCAGATGTTGTAAGGTGACTCGAATACGTCTTCTGTCACCTCTAGACCTTCTAGGTAGAAACGCTCTGAAATTTCTTTACCCACCGTAGTTTCACTGTTGTGGAATGCTGGTAGGCAGTGCATGTATTTCACATCTGGGTTATTGGTCATTTTAATCACATCCATATTGACCTGGTAAGGGGACAGGTCGTGAACGCGCTGGGCCCATAGTTCTGCAGGCTCACCCATAGACACCCATACATCGCCGTAGATGAAGTCGACACCTGCCACACCTTCTTGAACGTTGTCAGTGATGACAATCTTACCGCCGGAGATTTCACACAGTTCATTACACTCGGCAACTAACTCAGGCTCTGGCCAGTATTCTTTCGGGCCAACCAAACGGATTTCCATGCCCACTTTCGCAGCACCGACCATTAATGAGTTACCCATGTTGTTCTTAGCATCGCCCATGTAGGCCAACTTCATCTCGTTAAGGCGCTTGCCGTTACCGTGTTCAATCATAGTCATCCAGTCAGCGATGATCTGGGTTGGATGCCATTGGTCGGTAAGGCCATTCCAGACCGGTACCCCGGCAAACTCACCCAAGGTTTCCACAACCTTCTGATCATAACCACGGAACTCGATACCATCGTAGAAGCGTCCCAGCACACGAGCTGTATCTTTGGCGCTTTCTTTGTGGCCCATTTGTGAGCCACTACCAATGTATGTGACGTTCGCGCCCTGGTCATACGCTGCCACTTCAAATGCACAACGGGTACGGGTGGACGTTTTTTCAAAGATCAGGGCGATGTTCTTGCCGCTCAATCTTGGTTGCTCCGTACCACTGTACTTTGCTTTTTTCAAATCTTGCGCGAGGCCGATCAGGTGCTCAATTTCTTTGCCAGTGAAATCCAATAAACGTAGGAAATTACGGTGACGTAGATTAAAAGCCATATTCGTATCTCTCTGTTAAATAATATAATTTATGCAGTGTTTTGCTTCACTGCTGTTTTGTTGCCTGTGGTTAGAATATCCAGACTTTCGGCAGAACCGTCTAGTTGATTGTCCTGAATCCTTTATTCAGCATTCCTTAACAGGGCATAAAACATTAAAGAGAACGAATAACCACGCACTTTAATTCAACAAAAAAACCGATGAATGCATCATCGGCTTTTCTCAAATAACTTGGCAACTCGAAACATTTAGCGGCTGATCACCATTCGGTTTTCACTATCTGAAGGTTCATGAATAGTATTAGATGCCAGCAAGGATGGTGATGATGGTTCCTGCGCGACCATTTCATCGTTCGCGGCAAGAATGATGCTACCCCCTTTAATTAAATCGATAATCTCACGATTTTTTTCAGGCGGCAACGCCGGGCACCCCCAACTCCAGCCAATAAAGTTATTAACGGCTAAAAAGTCGGGCGAGGCATATTTCGCCCCATGGATCACGATATGACGCCGGCGGGCATTGTCATTGACCCCTTTAGACAAGCCATCAAGACGCAGTGAGTATCCGTATTTCCCGTAATAGGTCTCAGCCGTTTTAAACACACCTAAAGAGGTTTGCTTTGAGTTGACGGTGTTAGAAAAGCGCTCTGCCGTTGCACCACCACTCTCAATCCCATGGGTAGTATAGGTATGGTACTTCAACTTTTTATTGGCCAAATCGACAACATAGAACCGTTTTTCATTGGAAGGCCTTCGGTAATCAATGATCACCAAATTAGGATTAGCCCCCGTGCCTTTGGTCATATAGGCTTCGATACCTTCTTTGAGCAAAGCGTAATCCATTACCCCGTCCAATGAGGCTCTGGCGTAAACTTCGCTAGCAAGATCCTCAATATGCTCCTCGACAGTACCAGCCTGAGCGAAGGAAGAAAAAAGCAAAACTAGAAGTATTTTTTTGATCATAGGCAATAACAAAATGCGACTTTTTTACGACGGGGTTACCTGATCAATTTTAACAGATTAATTGGCAATGGCTTTTTTATCTCACCATTTCAGACAGATTTTCATAGAAAATTACAAATGCAGGCTTAAGAAACGACTAAAGCCCTGTCAGTCAAATCACCTACACTTAAACGAACGTATCGAGGTATATCCTACGGATAGTGATTCGAGGTTGTATAATGAAGTGGATTATGTTGTCGCTTTTATTGGGCTTTTCAAGTGCAAGCCAAGCAGAAGCTGTTGATCTATCAAAGCTTTACGAAGTACACACAGACTTTGACTACAGTGATTTGGTGGTTGAGGTGCAAGGCTTTAAAGTCCCTACTCTGGCAGCATTTCGAGGTTGGGTGCTGATGAACAGGAAAGAGAAGGAGATACAGGAAGGGTATAAGTACTTTCTAGACAATGGAGTCAAAGAAGGTATACCTCTTCACCTCATTCTGCTGCAAGGTACAGATTGGAGGCTGAGCAACACCACGGTTTTCAACCTACCTGACAAAAAGAATTGGGACAACATGGTGCGCACCTTACTGTTCGTCCAAGAGCACGTCATGCCAAAAACTGGTTTGCTTATCCCTGTCTCCGGTGACCGCAGCAAAGAATACAACCAACATGCCGGTGGTGCGCCACGCAGCTCCCACTTGGATTTCTGTGCACTTGACATGGTTCCGGTCAGGAATATCTCCCGTACCGAACTCCACAAGATATTGATGAGCGTCTACAACAAAGTTGGCAGGAAAAACAATATGGGGCTGGGCCTATACAGCGGTGTCCGCTTCCATATTGATACTTGCGGTTTTAGAAGCTGGTAACTACTTCTAATGACAAACTACTCAAAAAGGGGGATTTCTCCTACTTCACTTCCTTGATCGGAGTGATAAAATGCGCGTGTGAACATAGACCAAAATACATATTTATCCGTTCTGATTCACATGCTAGAGCACAGCCCGTATCCTGCAGGATTGAAGTCTAAGGATGGCATTTTCGCCTTTGCCAACAAAGCCTACCGTGACTTAGTCAATGCACCATGTGATATAGAAGGCCTCACTGATCGTGATCTACCATGTGATACAGCCCAATTTGCATCTGACTTTGTACAGCAAGATAGACAGGCAATATCAGAAAACAAGACAATTATTACCATAGATGTGCATAAATATGCTCATGGTTTTGATGCTTATACTTTCGAAAAACGCCCCGTGATCATTAATGGAGAACCTTGGGGTATCCAATTTAGCGCGACCAACTTAAGGGAGTTGGTCAACCTGGCGTCTTTTGCAGAAATCATGGCGCTTAACAGCACAAATACGTCTTTCAGCACCGTCAAGCCCGAGTGTATGCAGCTTACACCGTCACAGGAAATCGTCCTGTTTTGGCTATTGCGTGGCCGTCAGACTAAACAAATCGCACAATTGATTCACCGAACTCCGAAGGCAGTCGAAAAACAAATCTCAAACTTGATTGCACGGTTTGCCGATGTGGGTGTGACCAATCGTGCAACTTTGATCGAATATGCCCGTTGTAATGGCTGGCTTTCTGTGATTCCAGAACAGCTCTTCAAAACACCAGCCTCAATCATTGTGCAGTAACCTTGTCGCTACCCGTTTTAGCCAATACTTAGCCAAAAAAAAGCCAGCAGATATACTGCTGGCTTGAGAGACCTGTCTGTAATGACTTAGGCTAATGGAATCGAAATCAATCCCACTCAGGGGCAAAGTCAGGATTTGCCAAACGGTGGTTACGATCTAGCTCGGCAATGGCCGCCATATCAGCTTCATCAAGGACCACCTCTGAAGCCTTAAGGTTGCTGTCGATGTTAGCACGCTTGGTTGAAGATGGAATCGTCACAAACTCGTTCTGGCGCATCCAGGCTAGTACCGTCTGGGCCGCTGTTGCTTGGTGCTTTTCAGCAATACGGGCAATAGTTTCGTCCTTTAGTACATCGCCATAAGCAAATGGCATGTAACCCGTCACGATGATTCCATTTTCAAGACAGAAGTCGACAACTTTGCGGTTTTGGAGGTAAGGGTGAACTTCAACCTGGTTGGTATAGATAGCCTCTGTACCCAAAATATCAATCGCCTGCTGCATCTGGGCAACAGTGAAGTTTGAGATACCAATTTGCTTGGCCATTCCCAACTCTTTCACTTCTTTGAGGCTTGCTAGGTAGTCTGACATAGCCACTTCTTCGTTTTTCAACGGCCAGTGAATAAGCAACAGGTCTACATATTCAACCTGCAAATCAGCCAGGCTCTGACGGATGCTTGGCAAAAATGCCTCTTTACCAAATTTGTCCATCCAGATTTTAGTGGTCAGAAAGATCTCACTACGAGCAATACCTGAGTCGGCAATAGCAGCACCCACTTCTTTTTCATTGCCGTAGATCTGTGCCGTATCAATGTGACGGTAACCCGCTTCCAGTGCCATTGTCACTGAGTTATACGCGTCTTCACCTTTCAGGCGGAAAGTCCCTGCTCCAAGAACTGGCATTGCAATTGTCATCGTTAAATTCTCTGATGTCTGAAAAACTGAATACTAGTTTACGCCATTATTACCATCAAAAAAGACAATAATTCACAAAACACCTTCTCATTTTTTAAGAAAGTATGACAGTCAGCAAGCCTGAATTGAGAGCAGGCTATATTTACCTAATTATCTGAATTATAGAGTAAGTCTTGATTGGATAAAGTCCAAGAAAGCGGTTATCCGTGGCGAAGGTGCAGAATTTTGATAGTACACTGCCTGCACTGACTCTCGTGGGTGTGGGGACGCAATTAGGCCATCACAAAGACTCACCAGTCGCCCCTCGGCAATATCTTTTCCTACCGTAAACTGAGACAGCAAAGTGATACCCATTCCAGCCAGACACAACTGACGGATAATTTCGCCGCTTGTCGCCAATGTAGAAAATGCTGGGTCCAGTACTTCATCAAAAACTGGCCATTTATTGAGGTGGGGTTGACCTGAGAAACCGATAAGCTGGTGTGATAATAGCGACTCGATATTATTTGGCTCTCCATTTTGAGCAATATAGTCAGGCGAGGCCACCAGCTTCAGCGGACTTTGCCCAAGCACTCTAGCGTGCAAATTGGAGTCTTTGAGTGTACCGACCCTTATTGCGACATCGGTTCGCTTCTCTAACAGATCGATAATACTTTCATTGGTTGCCAACTCGACTTCGATACTGGGGTAAGCCACCTGAAAGGGTTTGATAAGCGGGACAATCTGATGGGTCATGACACTGCTAGCGGCATCGATTCTCAACCTGCCTTTTGGCGATGATTGCTGCGAACTCAACCTTTCCTGTGCATCTTGGATCAGCATCAGCCCTGCCCTGACGCTCTGTGCGAACATCAAACCTTCATGGGTTGGCTCAACCCGCCGCGTCGTGCGGTGCAACAAGCTGCAACCCATGGCCTTTTCAAGGTTCGCGACCAATCGGGACACTTTGGCCACCTGCATTTCAAGCTGGTTGGCGGCAGCAGAGAAGCCGCCGCAGTCTATGACTGCCAAAAAGACTTCCAACTCTTCCGTTTTCGATTTAATCATCAGCATGACTCTCCATAGACTCTCGGACAAATGCCTGCAGCGCCGTCAACCTTGCCGTATTCCGTAGTGAAGGCCGGTAGAGCATATAGAGCTCTACCTCGGGTAAGCTATAGTCCTCCAATATAGGCAGCAACGAGCCATCGGCCAACGCCTCACTGACTTGAAATGTTGGCTGCAGGGTGATGCCGGCTCCTTCCAATGCAGCTGCCAACATGGCCTGCCCGCTGTTCATGGTAAAGCGGGAACTCACGTTTGGTGTTGTGATTTTCTGACCGTCGAAGAAACGCCACTTGTATGGAGCCTGCGATAGATTACTTTGCAGGCATTGATGTTGTTCCAGATCGTCAGGATGCTGTGGTGTGCCGTATCGTTTGAGGTAGGTTGGTGACGCACAGGCAATCATCGGATAGCTGCGCAGTTTAGTGGCGACTAGGTAGTCATACCCCTCCAAACGTTCTCGGAAGATAACATCGTAGCCTCCTTTTTGCATATCCGGTGGATTGTTATCCAGTGTCAGGTCAATGTCGAGCTTGGGGTATTGCAGCTGGAACCTGGCAAGAATAGGCGCCAATGCCTTGATGCCGAAATTCACCCCGGTGGCTATTTTCAAACAGCCGCTGGGTTCACTCATACTGCGGTAGATATCTTCCTGGGCGGCCTTTAACTCATCCAACACCACCAAGCACCTTTGGTAATACTGCTCCCCCGCAGCCGTCAGGCTTTGAAACCGGGTGGATTTCGCTAATAGCTTGGCACCAATCGTGTTCTCTAGCCCCCTGACATGCTTTCCCACCATCTGGGCGCTGATCCCGCGCTCTTCAGCAACCGCGGCAAACGAGCCCAGCTCTACGGCCCGTACAAAAATCTCAATACTGGTTAAGCGGTCCAACAGCTTGCTCCATGATTAACAATCTTTAGATTCTATTTTAATCAACATTAGAAACCAAGAGTTTCGATTGTATTCCCTTTTCAAGGATTTATCGCCAATACGATAAGCAATAACATGCTCCATCGCTTTTTTGACCAACAAGAGAAAAACTGTGTCGTTTGCCGTTCCCCATGAAATTGCCTTTGGAGATCTCTACCTTCCCCCATTGCTGGTCGCTGCCCTGATAGGGTTGATATGCACTTCACTGACAGTCCGGGTGTTAAACCGGCTCCGTTGGTTTCGTCATGTCGCCAGCCCACCGTTAGTCGAGCTCTCACTAGCGGTTATATACACCGTTGTTGTCGGTACTTACGTTTTTCCTTCTTGATTTCTTCGGAGCTTACCTTGTTCAAACGTTTAAGCGTCACCCTTTGCCTAGTGCTATTAGCCATTGCCACCATTGGCTGGAAATATCAGCAATATCTACAAAACCCTTGGACCCGTGATGGCCAGATCCGCGCTCAGGTTATTAAAGTGACCCCACGTGTTACCGGGCCTATTATTAATCTGGCTATCCATGACAACAGTGAAGTGGAAGCCGGTGATTTACTATTTGAAATCGATCCGCGTACTTACCAAGCGGCACTTGCTAAAGCCCATGCCAGCCTGGCCCAATCGCAAGCTCTATTGAAAAAAGCCCATGATGAAGCCAAACGCGGCCACTCCCTATCTCGCCGCCAGCCGGGCTCTATTTCGCAACTGTCACTCAGCCAACTAAACAATGCAGTCGAATCAGCCCAAGCTGGCGTCATGGTCGCCAAGGCTGCTTTAGAAGAAGCCGAACTCAACCTCAGTTTTACCAAAGTTACCGCACCAGTAGACGGATTTATTACCAATCTTACGTTAAGAATGGGTAGCCAGGTGGTAGCCAACCAACCGGTCGTTGCCCTTGTCGATAAAAACAGTTTCTGGATTGAAGGTTTCTTCAAGGAAACTGACATCCATGATGTTGCACTCGGAGAGCAAGCCGTTGTCACTTTGATGGCCTATGGCGATCACCCGCTTCTAGGCACAGTCGAAAGTATCGGTTACGGAATCGCCCATCAAGATGGCAGCACCGGCGTTTCTCTGCTGCCCAACGTCAATCCCAATTTCCAATGGATCCGTCTTGCACAACGAATACCGGTCAGAGTTGCGCTTAATAACGTTCCTGAGCCAATACAGTTACGGGTCGGGGCTACCGCTTCAATCATGATCAACAAATCGCACCGTCAAACTGCATTGTAAGGACTTGCCATGCTCAACCCACGTTGTATATTGCCGCTAAAAGTGGCCATTGCCCTGACTTTGGCAATTGTCAGTGCGCTATGGCTAGGCTGGGAACGTCCCTATTGGGCAGGCTTCGCTGTCGTCGTTATGGCAGCAACAGAAACCTCGGGGCACTCGTTGAAAAAAGGCCGCCACCGCCTTGTGGGTACCTTAATCGGGGTCATCGCAGCTTTTATTCTGGTGGCAAGTTTTGCCCAGCAACCTTTGCCGTTCCTGCTTGGCTACAGTCTTTTTGCTGCACTTTGTGTCTATCTGCAAGGAAACCCACGAAGTGGCTATATGTGGACTATCTGCCTGATGGTGTGCTCATTGGTGTTAGTCATGGGCAAGCTACTGCCAGAACTCACCTTCTCGATGGCCGTGTTACGGGTTCAGGAAACCGTTCTCGGTATCCTCTGCTTTACTCTGGTCTTCAGCTTGTTTTGGCCAAGCTCCAGCCGAACAGTGGTTACTTCAACCCTACACCTTTACTTCGATAATCAAATCAAACAGCTTCAAGTTGCCAAAAACGAGCTTGCTGAACAGGGAAGCTTTACCAAAGAGCTCAATTTGGGTGATAGCCTTAGGCAATTAACCCGCTTGGAAGACTTAATCTACGCGGCCAGCGCCGACAGCTACCACATCACTCAGGATTACGCCAAGTGGCAAGCCTTACTTAGGCAGCTCAATCAATGGGCTTTGCTATGTGGCCACTTGGCAGAACTCAATGACCAAATCAAAGGGAAAGTAACACCGGGGCAAACAGCCGTATTGGCATCCTTAATCGACAGGCTGAGCCAAAGGGCACATGCGGCCTTAGCAATACTTGATGGTAAGCCGAAAAACGGAACAATAGGTATCCAGGCAATGCCTAGTCCAGTGTCTTTACTGAATTCATCAAAGCATGATGTAAACAGCCAAAAGCAACATGGCGCAACCCTGATTTTAGGCACACTTCTTACTGAGTTGGATCAACTGCAGTTTGACATAGTAGAAGCCCTCTATGATTTGACTGGGACAACCAACTCAAAAAAGACAAGTTTTGATCGCCGTTACAAGGATAAATGGGTATTTCGCCCAGACAGCGCTATTGCAGCATTGAAGGCCTGCCTGGTGATTTGGGCATGTATCGCTTTATGGCTACTAGTACCTATGCCTGGCGGTGCTATGGTCGTACTGCTCGGTGCCATACTCAGTACCGTGGTTTTGTCATTGCCCTTTGCCAAAGTCAAGACCTTGCTGTTCTCCATGCTCGGCTGGTCATTGTTCGTCCTTGCCCAATATGTCCTGTTAATGCCTATGTTGACCGAACTCTGGCAGCTTGCAGCCTTTTATTTCGTTAACGCCTTTGGCATTTGGTACCTGTTGAACCAACCACAGCAGGTGCTTCAGCGCATGCTGGGTAGCCAGCTGTTAATAATGATGACCAGCGGGGCGATGCAATTGACCCCAGTGTACGATATCCAAATGGCCCTACTGCAGCTGATGCTCATCATTGTTGTAATGTTGATTGTTTTCTTCATCAACCATTCGGTGTTCCCCAACACACCAGAGTCAACCTTTTTACGGGAGTTAGGGCGGTTGCGCAGCGGCCTAAAGCACGAAATGGGTAGCCACTGCGCCCCAAATAAGCCCTTCCAGCTTCATCCTGATCCGCTTCGCTCGGTCGCAATGGCAGAGAATGCGGCAAGTAGAATAAACTGGGCCACCTACCCTGAAGTGGATCCTAAGAAAGTCAGCGAGCTGATCAACAGTGCATACAAAGCCTGCCTGCTCTATTGGGCGTTTAAAGACAATCACCAACGTTGGCGACTCTCCACCCACTCAAAAGCTATAGAGGTGCTGGTTGCAAAGATTATGAATTCGCTAGCAGGTATATTAGAGGAATCGAGCATCAGTGAAGCATTGACAGCCCACCAGCAGCAGCTTGATGATTTATTAAGTGAACTCCAGCATTACTTAATCGGGCTAGATAGAGAGTCGGTATTACAATTTTCTCTCTGTGCGGAGGATGCCGATGCCAGTTATAGGCTTCTGACATCCTTAAAACTGCTTATCGCATCGCTGAAATCACTAAGCAGTAATGTGCAGAAAAGCGAGGTTCACCATTTGCGCCTACAACCTTTTGCCGTTTAACCCTCATATAGCAAAATGCCACCGTACAGCCCAAGGTTTGGCTGGCGGTGGCATTTAGCACAATGCCTTTAGTGAGTTATTGGATCAAACGCACTAACAAGGTACCCGGCTCTCGCATCGGGTCGAGGTTTACACTCAGCACATATCCGCTAGCCGGGGCGTGATAGCGCTGTATCTCATCACCAAAGCTATCGTATTGCACTGCAACCAACTGGCCTATCTCAACGCGATCGCCAATCTCTACCTGTGGCAATGCAAAGCCACCTAGGGTCGCCCTTACCGTGAAGATTTTTTTGCCTTCATAGCATTCATACTGTGGCTGGCTGACTCCCCTTTCGAGCACACCTTCGGACTTGAGAATGTTGATCACACCATCAACAGACCGGGCAATCATATCCGGCTGGAGGACCTTACCAGCGCCGACTTCCACGGTTATGGAAGGCACCCCACTTCGGTTCCATACCGTTTCCAACACACCGTCATCGCCCGGATCATCAAAAATACAATCGGGGTTCATCAATCGAGCCATTTTCACCGTTTGGGGAATACGATAATCCGCAAACACATAGAGCGGGTATGCAGCACCACGAGTCTGGGTATGGAGGTCTACCGCGATATCCGCATTGGGAGCCAGCAAGTCATACCAAATGGATGCAATGTATCGCTGGGCCGCATCACCTTCGGGGTTGCCGGGGAAAATGCGGTTCAAGTTGGTCGGTGACGCATCAGGGTCGGACAAAATAAAATCGCGGGTATGCATCAACATACCAGACACATTGACGGTCGGGACTATAACCACCGTTCCCACCACCGCCTGCTCGGCAAGGTGTTGGATGATTTTCTGCGCGGTGATCACCCCGTTTAGCTCATCGCCATGGACACCCGCCGTTATCATGACCTTAGGCGCATTGGCTGTCTGTTCACCACGATATACCACAACCGGTAAATGCCAGCTCTGGCCGATGCCGTTTTCCTGGGGGCGGAACCAAAAGCGGTGGCAACCTACAGGTAGCTCATCGACATTCAGCCGGGTGATCACTTGATGGCCCTGTAAAACATCATCGGTATATCGGGTCTTCATTTCCGCCATTCTCTCCATCCCCATGGTATTGAATTTTGTCATTTGCAAAAAAATGGGCAGTTGCCTGCCCATTCACTCTAATCGATTTATCGCCTATTACGCAAAGCCCATCAAATGTGCAGTCACAACAATGACAGATGACAGCACAAACAGCAGAGCAATAAAGCGCCATACGAACTTCGCCCAGTCACCCCAGTCAATGCGGCACACACCCAGAGTCGCCATCAAAGAAGCTGACGTTGGTACGATGATATTGGTAAAGCCATCACCCAACTGGAATGCCAGTACCGCAACCTGACGGGTTACACCTGCCAAATCAGCCAGTGGTGCCATCAGTGGCATGGTTAGTGCCGCCTGACCGGAGCCAGAAGTCACGAAGAAGTTGAACACTGACTGGAACACATACATCAACCAAGCAGCCATTACTTCCGGCAGCGAGCCGATAACGTTACCTGCACTGCTTAGGATAGAGTTCAAAACGCTGGCTTCGGTCGCATCACCGCCACCACCGAGGATTAGCAGGATACCTTTCGCACTACCGACCAAGATTGCCGGTGCCAGCATAATGCTTGCGCCCTCTTTGAACGCGTCTGCCATATCATTGACTGTCATGCCGTTTAAACGGAAGACAACGCCAATCAAGCCGGCAACAAAGCCCATGGTGAAGAACTGGGAGGCAATTTCAGGAATATACCAGGCATGGGCTACCACACCCCAAATCACCCACACCATAGTCGCAACCACAGTGATCATGACAAGGGTATCACCCAAGTTCCAGCGGGATGATGTCACAGAGGCTTCTTGGTTTTTAAAGTGAACATCGCCTTTTAGGCTAAATGACTTAGTCGGATCTTTCTTCACGCCATTGGCGTACCACATGGTGAATGCGATACCGATGACGGTAAACATGATCCAAAGGCCGATACGTACCGAGGCACCCGAAAGTACCGGAACGCCAGCGATACCCTGGGCGACTGCAACCGAAAACGGGTTCATCCATGATGCAGCAAAGCCAATCTGGGTCGCGACGTAGGTCACCATAACGGTTGTGATACCGTCATAACCGATCCTGACCATCAGCGGGGCTATGATAATGGCAAATGCCACCGCCTCTTCACCCATACCAAATACAGCGCCACCCAGTGAGAACAGGGAAAACAGCACAGGGATAAACAGGGATTCGCTGCCTTTGGTCCGGTCAATCAAGCGCAAGATACCGTTATCAATGGTACCGGTGCGCATCACGATGCCAAAAGCACCGCCGATCACCAGCATGAACATGATAACGCCAATGGCCGAGCCCCATTTCGAACCGGAGACCAAACCTTCGAACACAAAGTTCATCAGGCCAATGCCGCCACCGCTGGCAAACAAACCGACACTGTTGTAGACCAGTTCGCCCTGCTCGTCCGTCGCGTAGGTAAACGACTCGGGATCAAGCACGGTACGGGTCTTTTCTGCGCCGTCGGCAATGTAGGAGATATCTTGGGTTTCAAACATACCTGCAGGTACGACATAGGTGATTGCCGTCGCCAACAGGCTAATAAAGAAGATCAATACCAGGGTATCTGGCATTTTCCAGGTTTTGTTTTGGACAACGTCCGATGTTGTATCGCTCATTATAATTCTTCATCTACAGCTTAAAAATGAAGAATAAAATATCGATAATTTTGCATACAATGTCAATCATATTTTGCAAAAGTGCTACTTGCGCACTTTTATCACCAAAACGAATGATTTCCTCACGTAAAAATGACTAGCAAAAACAAAAAGCGCGCCATCACTGGCGCGCTTTTATATTGTTTATCAATGTGATGAATAACGAATGGTTATTTTGTGTCGCTAAGCTGCATCACCAGCATTTCTGTTGGTTTGACGATGGCAACAATCGCTTCGTCATATATTTTTGCTGCATTATTCAGTTGTGCTAGGTATTCATTTTGTTCTTGCTCGCTAAGAGACTGATTCTGCTCCAGCTTGACAATCAATGCCTGCCCCATTTGTGCAACTTCGATTGTTTTCTCGGCAATCACTACACTATCAACCGATGCCACATTGGCCGCAAGAATTGGCTTGGCAGCTTGGGCAGCGCTCAACACCTTGGCATAGTGCGCTTTCAGCGCAGTCAGCGCTTCGCTGTTGCCATCGGCATACTCACCAGCCAACTTCTCCATTTCATAGACCGCATGGCTCTCAACGGGTAGTGCATCGACAAAACGGTTCAGGCGCTCATACTGGTTGTACAGGTCACCATGGTTAGGCGTCTGGATCCACTTCTCCCAGTTCCGTGCATAGTACTGCGCAGGCTCGGTGTACTCTGCCAGTGCCACCAAAGGCTGGACATCACTGCCATTTGCCAGACGCTTGTACATCATCATCGCTTTGTTGTGGTGCTGAAGGCCAAGCGAGATTTCTGACCAGTTATCGATAGCTGCCATGCGCTGGTACATACTGCCTTCATCAGTCAGTTCTTCTGGCGACCAGAAACGCTCGGCAATAGCGTAGCTACGCGGCCACAGGCGGTTTTCAACCGTCATCGAGTCATAGTTTTCCGCCCATGCCGTAATTTCACCACCCAAGATCAGCTTCTGCTCTTCCTCGGTCAAATCAGCAGGGTAACCGCCATCCGGCTCAGGGATCACCGTACCTTCTATTTCAGTCCCGGCAATCAGCTTGCCAGTGGTCGGCCAGCGGACATTACCAATCAACTGGTAGCTCGGTTCCGCCAGTTCATTACCATCGAAAGCAAGGTTGAACTCTGTGTATGACATGAAGTTGTCAAAATGACCGCGGAACACTTTGCCCGGCTCATATTCAAGGATATACACTTCTTCTCGCGACTTACCATTGTAGTCAGTGAAGGCGCGGAAGTTACCTTGTTTATCTTCAATGATGGTGATAAGACCTTTACGTGGTCCGCCCTTGGTACGCGGTTTTTCCCACTCGTACGTAGCAAATTTCTCACCGTCATGTAGCTTGTCATCAACCGTGATACCGGTCGGCATAGGGTCGTTGCGGTAGTGATAGCTCGTTGGCTGAGGCTGATCGAGGTAGTAACCCGTAGACAAAATACCCTGGTAGCCTTCCTGTGCTGCACGGCCAATGCTGTCATGGCCACGCCAGCTTTGAATCACAATAGAAGTCGGTAGATCTTTGTGCCAAATCTCATCCCAACCAATCATCTTCTTGCCACGTTCATCGAGCATTTTTTCGACACGGGCGTTGAGGTAAGACTGTAGGCCATGATTTCCGTCCAAGCCCTTCTCTTTGATATAAGCCTGAATCTCTTCGCTTTCTGTCCATTGCTGGTAATTTGGCTCATCACCACCGATATGGAAATACTCGTCTGGGAAAAGCTCAACCACTTCATCAAAGACTTTGCCCAAGAAGGTATATAGCTCAGGGTTAGTTGGATCCATCAGCGGAACAAACACCCCCCACTCGCGCTGGTGCGGGTAGCTTTGACCTTCACCACCAGACATCAACTCCGGATAAGCATGGGCTACCGCCGAAGCGTGGCCAGGCAGGGAGATTTCAGGGATCACGCGGATACCAAGGTTGCGGGCGTACTCGACCACACCGCGGATTTCATCTTTGGTGTAGTAGTCACCGTCTGACGTCATCTGCCATAGTTTCGGGTAGCTATCTAACTGAATACGGATAGCCTGGTCATCCCAGATATGCCAGTGGAAAATGTTCATCTTAGCCGAGGCCATTGCATCTAGCTGACGCTTGATGACATCGATTTCAACAAAGTGACGAGAAGTATCGTAAGACACACCACGCCATGGGAAACGCGGGGTATCCTCAATGGTGACTTCCGGTACAAAGTATCCTGTGCTGTCGGTTTCAACCAACTGGAGCAGGGTTTCGATACCTCGTATTGCGCCATATGGGCGTTCAGATGCCAACACAATCTTGCCGTTCTTCGCCGTCAGTGTGTATGACTCGTCAGCTTCAACCGTTTGTACTGCTGTTTTCGGTGCCTGCTCGATATCAATCACCAGTGTCGCTTGGTCTTCGCTATCGACATAAGGGTTCAACATAGGTACACCGGTTTGGCGCTCAAGACGTTTTAGCAGTCGCTTGGCAGTGAAAGCGACTCGATCTGACTGGAAGCCCTTGATGAATACCTTGAAGTCACCATCAATCTCGACCTTGCCTTCACGGAGTTCTACAGAGTGTGGATACGGCATTAGGTTCAAATCGGTATTCGGCGCGGCAGCATTCACAACTGGCGACAACATGGCTCCGGCTACCAAAGCAGACAAGATCGTTTTTTTCATGATCATTCCTCAGACATACTCATCATTATTTATCGGGGCAGATACCCAGCATGGATTTGGGGTAGGGCTGGATACCTTCTCACTCCCCCTTGTTGGATGCCGAAATATTAAATTCGCCATGCGAATTAAACAGTGAGAAAAGCCACAAATACCCGCTCATTGTTTGATAGTTTCACACATTTACCGGGTATAAATAACAATATAACCTGATAAAACAACCACTTAATACATGTTAGAAAGCAAGGTATCAATAAGGTGATTTTGTGATTAGTTTCAAAAACTTATACCTTAATTCCATTTCCAAACAAGTAACAAATTGTCTCCTTAAGCTTGGCTATCCGGTTTAAGGAAAAACCTGTTGACGTAAATCAAATCAAATTTGAAATGTCACAACAACATCATCAAAGGATGTCGAGTTGATCACAAAAATTGATTACTATGCAGGTTCTAAAATTTCTCACTGATTGGACGAATCAATGTATAAACTGGTTGCCCTTGATATGGACGGCACACTGCTCAACTCGCAGAAAGCTATTTCTAATCGAACTAAACAGGCTATTCAGGCCTCGCGAGACAACGGCGTGCAAGTCGTGCTTGCTTCTGGCCGCCCGCTAGAAGGTATGACTAAGTACCTCGATGAACTGGGTATGACCGGTGAAAATGATTATGTCCTGAGCTACAACGCATCCTTGGTACAACGCGTTGAAAGCAAAACGGTGATCCGCAAGCAAATCATGACAGGCCGTGACGCCAAGAACATTGCCAGTCTTGCAAGCGACTTCGGGACTTTCATTCACGCATTCACCCCTGAGCGTGGCCTTATCACTCCAGAAAACAACCCGTACACCGAGCATGAATCGGTCATTAATGGTGTACCTACCACGGTTCTGGACTTTGCCGAGTTGGCTGATGATGAGGAAGTGATCAAAGTCATGATGGTTGCCGACCCTGAGGTGCTTACCGCAGCAATCAACCAACTGCCAGAGAGCCTATACACCCAGTACACTGTGGTACAAAGTGCCCCGTTCTTCCTCGAGCTGATGAACCCGAACAGCAACAAAGGCACTGGTGTAGCCATGCTAGCCGAGCATTTGGGTCTGGATGCCAGCGAAGTCATTTGCATGGGTGATGCAGGCAACGATCACCACATGATCAAATATGCCGGTCTAGGCGTTGCTATGGGCAATGCCACCGACGATATCAAAGCTATTGCCAACCACATCACCGACACCAACGACAACGACGGTGTGGCGAAAGTGATTGAAGAGTTTGTACTAGGCAAGTAAATCAATAAAAAAGCGAAGGGTTAACCTTCGCTTTTTTTTGACTTAATTATCCGGTCTCGCTCATTAGTTGCCCGGGTGCGGATTTCATGCATCACATACGTTTGCTGATCCCGTGTCCAGGCCTGCCCTGAGTCTGGGTCGAACTGCTTGGGCATTTCCAAACCCTGCGGAAGATACGCATCGACACCAGCATCACGCGCCGTATCCACAGTGCGCAGGCTGTGCTCAAAAAATGCCACCACAGCAGTCTTGCCCATGCCTTCTACACCACCGGCTATTGATACCGCTTTCTCGGCGACCCCTAGAGTGCAAAGGTATTTCATTGTTCCCTTGCCGGAGAATCGCGGGTAGATAGCGTGAAGATCACACGCCGGGATACGGTTGCCTATCGCCTCGGCCACTTCCCACTGGGCGTATACCGGAACAGCTGTTCGGCGGTACAAAGTTACCACGGTATCGGCAATTGCCTCATTCATCGGCCCCGGGTGCTGGTTACCATTTGGAGCAACCCGATTACCAAACGAAAAGGCGAGAATACTTTCTACTTGCTCTACCGGCACGGTTTCAGCCTGCCAGTTGAGTAGGTAGTCCATAAAAAACTGTGCAGTTTGATCGGCAACATCCTTATTATTCAACTGCTTGTTAAGCCTGTCGGCAATTGCTTGCTGCAACTGCTCATCACTCAGCGACTCGATAGGATCGAATGTCGGCTGATACATCATCGCTGCCATAACCACATCAACTCAATAAAAAGTAAATAAGTACCTAGAGACATTGATGCTGCGGATAAAGTAGCGGGATAGCAGGCATAACGGCCATAGGCAATAAGTCATCTTGCTACAGCCTAACTGCTTAACTTTACAGAGGGATGTATCAAGAAAATCATCCCGTCCGGTGGGAAAGGTATTATTACTCACAGCTCAGTGATTGCGAATGCTTTTTGGACTCAAATTCCAAAGATGTCTTATATGTGATACACAATTTCCCTTTGAGTGGCACTTTTACTTTGATTGGCAGCGAGAGAGATAAACCAACCTAAAACCGGGCTGAAAACTTAAAGGAGATAAAGTCCCCATCAGTTCGGTTTTTAACTTCCATCTCATTGATCCACTTTAGCTCTGCCCGAACAGCTCGCCCATACCATTTCCCCCGATAACTAAGAATAGGGCCGAGACCTACCGATTTTGCCTTAAACCCTCCTTGTGTCGCCCCCCTACCTGAGTCGTCACTGAGTTGCTGATACCAATAACCCGATAACCCAAGCCCAGTAAAACCCCACAATAGAGGAACATATTGAATGACAGTCGAATCAATGTGCATTTGGGTGCCGGTCTGGTAGTCGGTGTCATCATTTTTGGTATTCCAGTCAATACCGCCAGACAGCGTAAATTCCTGCCCTGTTACTGGCTCAATATATTGCAGCCAAGCAACAGGTGAAAAGCTCCAATAGTTTTTACCAACATTGGCTAACTGCCCTACTTCATAACTTCCTGTCGGCGCGTAAACATTAAAATGCAGCTCAGATTGCCAAAAATCAGAGAGTGGATAACTGAGCATTAAAGGCGAAATCATAATATCGCCAAGGCCACTACTCTTGTCATGTAGGCGAAACGCTTGCTCATTGTTTGTTTGGCTTGCAAAGACTTCCAGTGAGCGATATGGCAAGGTGAGAGCCATCGCATACTGCCCTCCACCCTTTAACTCAATCCCCGGGTTCCAAATAATATTCAGTGAATAGGTTTGGTCTTTCACATCCATATCATTAACCGCCAAGCCTGCCACAGGAACGGTTAGCCCAGCGTCAGTCTTGCCTTCGTACTCATTCAAATCGACAAAAATGTTTACTGATTTATTGGGCGGGATTTTATTGATCCTTGAGGGCAGACTTCCAGGCAGATAGTGACCACTTGCACCTTCTTCAGCCTTTACTTGGCAAGAAAAAACCATTGATGCCAACCAAGTCATTGAGACTAAGGCTAGGTTACGCATACCACTGACCCAATAAGCACACATAAATGATTTCCAATCTACCCCAATAGATTGAAATATAGATGATAAATCGAGATTACCTAATTCGGCGTTGAGAATATGTATTGTAGTAGCAATAGAGGACGAATATGACGAGGCGCCTAACCCTATGAAGCGGGTTAGGCGCCAGCAATTGTTTTATATGCTTGAATACCTATCAGCGGGTACTTTAGAAATTCGCCAAGAAATACGGGATCATCAAGGCGTTAACCAAGTCGATAAAGAACGCACACACCAACGGCACAATGATAAAGGCCAGGTGGGAGTTACCGTAGCGCTGGGAAACGGCAGACATGTTTGCCATCGCTGTCGGCGTCGAGCCTAGCGAAATACCGCCAAAGCCGGAGCAGATCACTGCCGCGTCGTAGTTTTTCCCCATCGCTGGGAAAACAATAAAGATATTGATCAATACCGCCACGATAAACTGTGCGGTCAAGATGGCAAAAATCGGCCCAGCCAAGTCAATCAATGTCCACAATTGCATGCTCATCAGCGACATTGCCAGGAAAGTACCCAGTGCAATATCAGCGATCAACGCTACTGCCGGTTTTCTTGCCGGCCAATCCGTACCGGTTATCCGGCGGATATTGACCCTAAACACGATATTGGTCATTACAATACCGGCGAATAAGCAGGTAACAAACAGCGGTAACTGCAAGCCCATTTCAGCAATCGCTTCGTTGAGGATATACCCGATGATGACACAAACATGGATAGAGAAAACGGCATCGAGAAAGTCAAAGCCGGTAATATTGCCAGTTGCTTTGTCATCGGCGACCCCGACATCGAGTGCTTCTTTTTTCTCAGGCTTCAAATCGTAGCGGGTGATCAAGAACTTGGCGATAGGACCACCCATTAAGCTTGCCAAGATCAAACCAAAGGTCGCACAGGCCACCCCGATTTCCATCGCATTGGCGATACCGTAGCCCTCCGAAATCCGTGGTGCCCAAGCAATCGCCGTACCATGACCGCCAATAAGCGAAACACTTCCCCCCAGCATACCTACCGGGCTATCAAGGCCAAAGGCTTTTGCCACGCCGATACCGGTGAAGTTCTGCACCATCATGTAGCCAATGGTAATGGCGAGCAGGATAACCAAAGGTAAGCCGCCTTTGAGCAAATCTTTCAGGCTGGCATTGATACCTATCGTGGTGAAGAAGTACACCAGAAGCACATCACGGGCGACCAAATCAAATTCAATGGCAACATCACTGACGCTATAAACTATTGCGATAATCACCGAAAACAAGATACCGCCGGTGACCGGCTCTGGAATACTGAACTCTTTGAGCGGCCTGAAGACATTATTGAGCTGCCGACCGACGAACAGCACCAAGATCCCGATGGTGACGGCAAAAAAGGAATCAAACCTCAAAATACCGTTGACCCAATCCATTCCCATATAGTTAAACCCTTATCGTTCCTAAAGCTTTCATTAACCCTAGCAAAAGTCTATTAAAAGTAGCCGTATTAAGGTCAATAAACGCTGACTGGCGCGTAAGAATCAGTGTTATGGAAAGTGAGACAATCTAATTATGATTAATTTGTTAAAACTTACTCCGAAGCAGGACGACAGAGCATTAGAATGTTAATGCTGATTTCGATACAATCATTTTAGCGTAGCCATAACTCATTGAGTGGTAATCCCTTTATGCCAAGTACCAAGTCGCCTGCTATTGTCGATGACCAAGCTATATTAAATGCCAAACGGTATATTGTTATTCATGCCCTGCAGTCAGGGCTAGGCAGCAAGCTACTGACCAATACCCAATTCAATGAACGCTACGGGATTGTCGCCGGTACCATGCAGCGGGCGCTAAAAATGCTCAAGGACTCCATGGCACTATCCACCCAGTCCAAAGGCCATATGGGTAGGATCGTCACCCAAATAGATACAGGCTTGTGCTGGAATATTGCGAAGTTACCGCCTGTACAATTGATCATGCCAAGCAGCGGTGCCATCGAGATAGATATTGTTATCCGCCATATCACCGACAAGCTAAGCAAACTGAATATCCCTTATTTCATCAGCAACCGGCCCGGTGGTGAATTACGGATAGAACAAGTATTATCCGGCGAATTTGATATTGCGCTGGTTTCTCTGGGCGCGGCCCAAAATATGCCGACGCCACTGGATGAAAATCATATCAAGGTACTGGCGCCGGATACCTACTATTCCATGAATCGCTTGGTCGCCGTCACGAGTAAAAGCATTAGCCACCCCACCAAAGTTGCCATCGACAGCCACTCCTCGGATCATGTCAGGCTGACCAAAATCGAGTTTCCACAGAGCGAAGGCTTCGAATACATCGAGACCGACTTTCGCCAGATCCCGGCCCGAATACTCAACAAAGAAGCCGACGTTGGCTTATGGCACATGACCTCAAGCCCGGTGCCATTAGAGCATGCAGGCCTCTGTGCCCGGTTACTGAAAAACCAACAAGCGATTGAGTCACACCAGCAATTATCGGCTGCGACACTGGTGATCAACCCCCACCGGCCAGAACTCAATGCACTGCTGAATGAGATTGACAGCCATGAGATAGTGCAAAACCAACATCAGGCTTTTGTTGAAGAAGACCCTTACCACAAGGCGTTTACTACTGTTAGCTAAATATGTACGAGCATTAGCTAAACGCAGGCAAGTATCAGTTTAACGTGGGCAAACTCAGTACCAAAAAAACCAGCCTGGGTTTGAGGCAACCAGGCTGGTAACTAAACGATCCCACTCAAGAAAAGGATTGGCTACGAATGGGTCAGTTCAATAACATCACGGGGTTCTGTTAACGGTTTGGCTATGGCTTTTGGCCTATGCTTGCTAACCCAATCATAATAGGTATCGATTTGGCCTAGCTTATCTTCCTCTGTCCAGCCCAATAATCCCTGCATCTCTTGCGCTATCGGGCCAACCTGGGCCATGCCGCCATCTTTGTCCCAGAAGAAAGCCGATGTCCTGCGGATCAACAGGTCTTTGATTGAACATGCCGCTTCTTGTTCGACACAATAGTGAACCTCTGCCACTGTCAGGTCACGCGCTCCCAGCGCTTTTTGGAACTGTTCACCTTTATGCCAGTACAAGGCAACTTGATAAGCGTTATGACCATAGCGAGTTGCCCATGATTGAGCCAGTGAATATGGCACACCTCCCGCTTGCAGTTTGGCAACAACCTCATTGGCGACATACTTCACCTTACCCGCCACACTTGGCTGCGAAGGTTCGCATGCTCCAGAGATCGGGACCTTGCTTGCTCGGTACGGCAAGAGATCTGGCCTGAGGTATTTGTTCTGATCTTGCTTTATCACTTTGTCCAACAGTTGTTTTGCCATCACCCGATTACTGGTCAGCTTACCGCCGACAATGGAGTAAACCCCAGATTCACTGCGCATGATCTGATGCTCACGGGGAGTCTTGCTATTGTTGACATCATCAGCAGGTGCAATCAGCGGCCTTAAGCCCGCCCATGAGCCAACAATATGATCTTCGGTGATTTTCTTGTTGGGCATTAAATGGTTAGCCACATTCAGCAGGTACTGTATATCTTCTTTTTCCGGATGGACGTTATTCAAATCACCGTCATAAGTGGTATCTGTCGTCCCGATAAACACCCTGTCATCTTGCATCGAGGGGATCGGCCAAACCGTACGGCCATCATCAGGTGAGCGCATAAAGACCGCTGAGTGCAGTGGAAAATCCTTTTTGCGCAGCACAATATGGACACCTTTGGTTGGCCGCAGCACTTTCGAGTCACTCTGCTCAAAACGCAGAATATCATCGCTCCAAGGCCCGGTAGAGTTAATCACATAACGGCTGCGGATAACTCCTTGCTGACCGGTCAGCTTATCGGTGACTTTAACCCCGTCACATTGATTGTCGCTGTAGGTCAACCCTGTCACTTCACAATGGTTAAGCACCTGCGCACCATGCTCAGCAGCCCCCTTCACCGTATCGATGGTCACTCTGGCATCATCCGTTGAGACATCATAAAACATGGCCGCACCGCGCAAACCTTGTTGCCTGAAATCCGGCTGTCGGGCCAACACCTGCTCTTTGCTCAGCATTTTATGACGCCGTTTGTTCCAGCTTCCCGACACAAAGTCGTAAAACGTCAAGCCTAAGTTCAACAACCACTTCTTGTCCGGCGTGTTATCGTAGAACATATATAAAAACGGCTGTACCTTGGTAAGGTGCGGTGCCAGCCTAAGTGCCATCTCCCGCTCCCTGACCGACTCCGCAACCAAACCAAACTGATAGGTCTCCAGATAACGCAGTCCACCGTGGATCAATTTCGACGAGCGGCTAGATGTCCCCGAGGCAAAGTCCTCTTTCTCCACCAATACCACTTTTAACCCGCGAAGAGCTGCATCCCTTGCTGTGGCTGCGCCTGTGATACCGCCACCAATCACCACAAGATCAAACACGGTATCTGAAAGTTGATGTAATACTGCTCGTTTCATCACTTGCTCCATCCCTGTGCTCGTTCGACTGCTCGGGTCCACATCGCGTATTGCCGCTCCCGGGTTTGCTCATCAATCTGTGGGGTAAAGGTCTGTTTATTCCTGCCGATAGAAAAGGCCTCATCCTCGCTTTTCCAAACACCGGCCCCAAGCCCTGCCATCAAGGCTGCACCTAAGCTAGTCGCCTCAACATTCCGTGGGCGGATAACAGTGACCCCTAACTGATCAGCCTGGAACTGGACTAACAAATCGTTCTTGGCTGCACCGCCATCGACCGACATCTGGGTAATCGAATAGCCCGATATCGACTGCATCGCATTGATAAAGTCGCGAATGGAATAAACGATCCCTTCCAACGTTGCCCTCACAACATGGCCACGGGTCGTTCCCGGCGTAATTCCTAACATAGAACCTCGTGCATAAGGGTCCCAATACGGTGCTGAAAGCCCGGTCAAAGCCGGAACGAAGTACACTCCACCATTGTCTTCGACCTTGGATGCCACCGCTTGCGACTCTGCCGATGAGTCAATGATTTGCAAGCCGTCTCTTAACCACTGGACTGCCGAACCGGTACATCCTGCGTAACCTTCAAGGGCATAATGGGTTGTACCGTTTTTACGCCAGGCAATCTGGCAACAAATCCCGCTATTCACATCTATAACCGGCTTATCACCAATTAACATATCAAGGAAAGTACCGGTGCCATGGGTACATTTAATCATCCCCGCTTTGGTACAGCCCTGGGCGAACAAGGCTGAGTGCTGATCGGCAATCAAGCCTGAAATTGGCACACTTCCCCCGACAATACGCTCATCTGTCAGGCCAACGACTGCAGCATCATCACAAACCTCGGGGAACATGGATAACGGGATATTCAATGCTGCCAGCCACTCTTGGTACCATTCATCCTGGGTTAAATCATATGAACCAGTCACCGAAGCATTGGAAGCACTGATCACATGTTTTTCACCACCGGTCAGGCAATACACCAACCATGAATCTATGGTACCGAATGCCAAATCACCCGCTTCGGCCTGCTCGCGCATGCCAGTGACATTCTCCAGCATCCACTCAAGGCTGAGTGATGAATAGACAGGTGCCAATGCCCAACCTGTCCGGCTGTAGACTTTCTCCCCCCACTGCTCAGCGAGCTCCTGAACCCGCCCTGCGGTCCTGGTGTCCTGCCATACGATAGCCCGGGTTACCGGTTGGCCGGTTTTACGGTCCCATACCACAGTGGTGGCACGCTGGTTGGTTATACCGACGCAGGAGATATCGTTCATCTGCAGTGAGATATGCTTGAGTGCCTGTGCGATCATTGCTTTGGCTGCTGACCAAATTTCATTGGCATCCTGCTCTACCCTGTCAGGCTGGGGATGGTAGTTGGGGAACTCGGTATAGGCCTGTGACAGAATTTGGCTTTGCTCATTGTAAATAAGGGCACGAATACCCGTTGTGCCGGCATCAATAACTAATATATGTTTGCTCATGACTCACTCCTTGTATTCACTATTTACTGACAACCAAAGAAATTAAAATCAGCGCCGTGGTCATTGGCCAGATAGCACTGGCTGGGGGATCGATATGGGTATCGGCGCGGATAAGCCAAAAACGAGCAAACAATTGGCCCAGTACTGAGGCGCACAATCCTGAAATAGCACCAATAGTTACCAGTGCGACATCATTGGGAACCACCCCGATAAATAGCGAGACGGCTACAGCACTTACTAGGGTAATATGGTGGGTTGCAGGAACAAGGACATTCATCGCCAAAAAGAGGAGGGATATCGCAGAAATTGCAAAACCGAGGAATATCACCCCTGGAGCATCCGGATAGGCTTTTAGCAACTCCAGCGCCGACCAAGCTGACATGGCACCGACGAACAGGCCGAGAATCATGGTCATCGGGAAGGTATCTTGATAAGCCAACCATGAATGTTGCTCAGATGTTTTGAAACGATCCAACCCATGTTTCCCTTCGCAGTGCTGGCCGATAATCCCGCATTTACTGAACATCAATCGGGCTGCCAACGCAGAAAGTACTACCGTCAGGGCAACAGAGTCTGTATTTGCGCCAATTCCTTCAATACCTGCAAGGATAGACTGAACCAAATAGCCACCGAGGCCAAATGCACCACCGACCATCAACACACTCGGCCTGCTCAGACTAACCAATGGCGTGACGATATCCCGGCCATTTGCCAGCCAACCTTTATGCGATGCATAAGCGGCAGCAGCCACACCACCAGCGAATGAAATATGGGGGCCGAATACCGGTCCAAGCCCAATTAAATCAAGGAAGGCGGAATCACCACTGCCGATAATAATTGCGATACCGACAATAATCGCGATCCCGGTAAAAACAAATGCCACCAAGCCGCCAAAAACGGCGCCTAAAAAGCCTCCGGCAAACGAACCGAGAATACCCATGACACTGATATTGAATAAGCTATCCATCTTTCATGTCCTTATATATTTTTATGCTGTGTAGGGTGAGCCTTATCGGCTGTTTCTCAATATTCTCGCTAGCCAAGGCTCATTTAGGGGTTAGGCTGGTACATCAAATTGCACCAGCCTTTTGATTTCCGATTAGCATCAATCCAGTCCCAATTTTCCGGGGTTGAGGATAGCGTTTGGATCCAGTGCTGCCTTCAATTTACGTAGGATCAAGTGAGCCTCGCCGATTGAGCGGCGGCTGTATGGAGAGCGTGCCAACCCACCACCATGGTGATGCGATAGCTCTGCACCGTGCTTGATACAGACCTCCATAGTAGTTTTCCAAATCTGCTCCAAGCGGGCAACGGCAGCTTCATCCGACTCCTCTTGCCCAAGCAAGATGACGTACATTGAAGTCCCTTGGTTATAGATGTGGGAGAAGTGAGAGATCACTTCATTCGCCATAGGGTCGAGGGCTTGTTTCAAGTCCTGCCAAAGCGAGTGGATGGAATCCCAGTTATGGGCAATTTCGATGGTCTCACCAAAGCCGCCTTTGGTCGCCAGCAGATTCTCAACGGTTGAAAAATCAAAACGCCTTTCCATCCAGCCCAACGTCCCCTCTGGACCAATTGCTTTACCGCCATGCTTTTCAGCTAACTGGTGAAGGACATTCTGCTCAGCATCCACCATCGCTGCCAACCCACGGCTACCCAAGAACAGTACAGGGGTGTCAAAACTCTTATCCTGCATGGCATGTTTGGCTTCCTCGGTATCGTAGAAACGCACCAGGAAAGGCTTGAGGTTGGAGGCGGTGATTTCCCGCATGAGGGCAAGGCCATCCTCAACCGTTGGAATGGCATAAGTCATGAAAGCTTGCGCTTCCATTGTCGGGAACACTTTGAGGGTCACTGAGGTGATCACCCCCAATGTACCTTCCGAGCCAAGGAAGATTTGGCGCAAATCCGGTCCCATCGCTGCACGGGGGTTGGCCTTTAGGGTCATTTTTTCACCCGTCGCCAAAATAACATCATAACCAACAACCAGATCTTCAATGCCGCCATACAAAGAGGAAAACTGCCCAGTTGCCAAAGTGGCCAGCCAACCACCGACCGTTGAGCGGTAGAGCGATTGGGGGGAATGGCCCAGCGTCCAGCCTTGTTTTTGCAACATATCTTCTAGGTCCCCACCATTTTGGCTGCAGGTTGCTGTGACCGTCATATTTTGTTCATTGAGGGAGTATGAGCTTGGGATCTCGGAGATATCCAACACAATCCCCCCTTTGGTCGGCAGGGGCTGTCCTGTGACCGAAGAAGCCAATGCCCTGACGGTTACCGGGATCTTTTCCTCATTGGCAATCGCCAGTACTTGGCAGATATCGTCATCGTTCTGCGCTCTTACTACGACATCTGCCTTATTCGGATGCTTATCAAGTAAATTGAGCTTGGTCATCAATGGCCATGTATCGTGGCTACTGGCCTCAAGATCTCTTTTCTGTGTCGATACTTTCGCGACATCCAGTGCTTTTTCTAGCTTCTTCACAATCAACGGATAATCCAACATAACCCCTCTCTCAACTCTCAGTAATTAGTTAATCAGTGTTAGGTGTGAGCCTTGATTCCAGTTGCCTTGACTCAATAATCATAATTTGGAGTATTCAATAAATTGACTATTGATCCATTAGAATTTAAAGTCAAAGTGAAGTTCGCAAAGTGAGATAGATGGCACGTTATTGGTTGTTTTTTGACCGTGCTAAGTGATGCACATCATCTTTGGATGTGAAGGAGCCAGAGAGGGAACCATGCTTACCGATCTCGATGAAAAATATCGTCAATCCGAGCGCGCAAACAATGCAGCAAGGATAATTAAACGGTGTGTCCACCGCGGCTTTTGCAATGCAACATGCCCGACATTTATTGAGTCGGGTAGCCAAAACCGTGGACCGAGGGGACGGATATATTTAATTCGAGATTTTTTGCAGGGAAAGGCGCTAACAGCAGAACAACGCAAAGATCTCGATTTATGTATTGCATGCCGAAGTTGCGAGACCACCTGCCCAGCCGGTATCGAATTTGGTCAACTGATCCATATTGCCCGCAGCATGCTGGAGGAAGAGTACCCCCGACCATGGAGAGAACGCATGCTTCGGTGGGCAATAAAGCAGTTTCTTCCCTACCCTAATCGCTTTTCGTTGGCACTGACTATTGGAAGGCAGCTGAAACCTGTATTACCCAACTCTATCGCGATAAAAATCCCACCCAAAAATACCAACAGTCAACCTGAGGTATCGGTCAGCAGCCAAAAACTACAAGTACCCAAACCAGGGAATAAGGCCAGGTCCGTTATCTTACTGACCGGCTGCGCCCAAGATACACTGCAGCCAACCACTAATCGGGCCGCCGTCAGCATACTCTCGGCCTTGGGGATTAAGACCCAACAACAACCTACCGCGCAATGTTGCGGGGCCGTTCACACCAGCCTTTGCGATAACCGTAAAGCCCGGCAACTAATGAGGTTAAATATCGATGCATGGTGGCCATTGATTGAGCAAGGGGCGGAAGCCATTATTTCAATGTCTTCGAGCTGCGAGCTGATGGTTACAGAGTACGCTACACATCTTGCTGACGATGAAAAATATGCCGATAAAGCGAGCATTGTCAGTAAACTCACAAGGAACATCGGTGAAATTATCTTAGAAGAAGACGAACAGCTTTCACATTTCACGCTCGACGAGAACTGCAAAAACATCGCCTTGCACACGCCATGTTCGCTAAGGAATGGTCTTGGCAAAGACGATATACCCACACATATCCTAAGCCGGCTTGGTGCGACGTTCAGTGATACCGAAGATAATAAAATTTGTTGTGGGTCTGGCGGCACCTATTCATTGCTACAGCCACAATCGAGTATTCTGCTTAGAAACAACAAAATTAAAGCGCTAACCCTCAACCATCCCTCGCAAATAGCCACCTCTAACCTAAGCTGCCAAATGCATATCGGTTCTGGCACAAGGCTACCGATTTCACACTGGGTAACACTGCTCAAGGTGATTAACCCAAGTCACTAGTGCCATTGACGATAAACAAAAAAAAGCCAGCAACTTTACTTGCTGGCTCCTCATATGGCGTCAGGTCGAAACAACTTAAATCAGCGATTCAATGCCATAGTCTTTGCCATAGTTCTCCACCACAAAGTCGATATCTTTATCACCGCGGCCAGAGAGGTTAATCAAAATTGACCCGGTTTCACCCTGTTTGGCGATTTTCAGGGCATAGGCCAAGGCATGGGCCGATTCGATGGCAGGAATAATCCCTTCGCTGCGGGATAGTTCGAAGAAGGCGTCAATGGCTTCCTGATCATTAGCGGTACCGTAGCTTACACGACCGATATCTTTCAGGTAACTATGCTGTGGCCCAACTGAGGGATAATCCAAGCCACTAGCAACTGAGTAGACTTGCTGCGGCTCACCCTGCTCGTCTTTTAGCATGTATGACTTGAAGCCATGCATGATGCCCGGTTCACCTAATGACAAAGTCGCCGCATGCTCACCGACTTCAGTCATAGATCGCCCTGCTGGTTCTACACCGTGAATAGCTACACCCTGATCGTCCAAGAACGCGGTAAACAGCCCCATTGCATTCGAGCCACCGCCAACACAAGCGACTAAGTTGTTAGGCAGGTTTCCGGTCATCTCCATAAACTGGACGCGGGCTTCGTTACCGATAATTGACTGGAAATCACGGACCATCATAGGGAAAGGATGCGGGCCAACGACCGAGCCAATGGCATACAGTTGGTTGATAGGATCTTTGAGGTAAGCTTCAAACGCGGCATCCACCGCTTCTTTGAGTGTTTTGCGACCATGGGTAGCCGGGATGACATTGGCACCGAGGATGCGCATGCGGACGACATTCGGGTGCTCCTTGGCAATATCCACCTCGCCCATATAGATATCACACTCCAAGCCAACCAAGGCGGCAGCAGTTGCCAGCGCAACCCCGTGTTGTCCAGCACCGGTCTCGGCAATCAGCTTCTTCTTGCCCATTTTCTTGGCAACCAATGCCTCACCCAGGCAATGATTGATCTTGTGGGCACCGGTATGGTTGAGATCCTCACGCTTGAGATAGATAGGTGCGCCATATTTAGCCGATAAGTTCTCGGCATGGAAAATAGGGCTAGGCCGGCCGACAAAATGCTTATATAGGCGCGCCAACTCTTGTTGGAAATCAGGATCTTTGCGGCACTCATCATAGGCTGCCGTGATCTCCTCCATCACTTTTTGCAGCTCTTCGGGAATAAAGCTGCCGCCGTATTCACCAAAATAACCTTGAGCATTGGGTAGCGCGTGATCAAACGAGTTCTTCATGGCTTTCCTTGTCCTATTCAATGAGTACACTTAGCCATCATATCGGCTTATATGCCGAGGCAGAATAGTAACAAGATGAATATTTGGGATAAATGTGATCTCTATAAATCAATCAACAATAAACACTCCGTTGTTGAACAGTTCATTGATGATTTCATTTGAACTTGAGCCCGTGCCGAGCCCTAATGCCGCAACATCGATGTTTTCTACCGCAATATTCTGCTGGGCAGTATCGCTTACCGCTATCGATAAGTTCACAGCCTCGTCGGCATCAATATCGGCCGTGATATTGTTGAGCAAACGATCGAGATCATCTTCACCGTTATCCGGTAAGATCTCAGCAATATCAAGCTGATCGAGGGTGATTTCAAAGTCTTTCACTGTATCGGTAAACGGTGTTCCTGATGTCGATACATCAACGGCCTGCCAGGTGAAAACATCAGCAGCTCCATCACCCGTGCCATTCAGTTCTCCGCCCCATAACTCATCATTACCTGCACCACCGAGCAATTCATCACTGCCGCCGCCGCCTACCAAGATGTCATCGGCCAACCCACCAAGCAACCGCTCATCGGCATCACTGCCCACGACAAGGTTCTCGGCGTCGTTATCTCCAGCCCCGACTTCATTGCCGGTATTGGCGAGATCATCTATGCGGACCCCAATCAACAATTCGGTCGACTCGGCCTCACTGCCATCGATTTCCTGCGAGATGCCAACCAGGGTCAAGCTGTTTGCTCCTTCAGGGAGATCGGCCACAAAGATATTATCAAGCTCGCTGCTCGCCACCCGCCAACTACCATCACCGTTATCAGTGCCGATTTCCGCCCCTGAACTATCAACTAGTCTTCCTGCTCCAAGGTTGCGGACTTCCAAGAAAAGCGCTTCACCCGCATCGGCGGGGATCACCACCAGCCCAAGAAGAGGCACGAGGGTGCCAAGTGTTGCCCGCGTATCTGATAATTGGGGAACGGTTAGCTCTAACGTTGGCGGTTCTGGCTTAGGGGTCACAGTGACATTGATAGTCGTTGTTGCCTGCTGTGCTCCCCCTGTGCCGACGTTGCCGTTGTCGTTGGCAACAACGGTGATCACATCATCGCCTTTGAAATCTGGGTTAGCTAAATAAGTGATCCCAGACGCCAAGGCCGTATTGATATCGGCAAGGCTACCTTCCAAAGTGACAGCGGCACTGCCGTTGTCGGTGATAGTGACTCCTGTGGTTTCAACTGCCGTGATCCCCCCACTGTTCGCGGTGAGGGTGACTGTCATCACCCCGGTGCTACCAACCTCGTTAAAATCAACATCAGTAACACTCAACCCATTGATCACTAAAGGTGAGTCTTCCTCTACACTCTGGTCTTCTATGTCAGTCAGTTCCGGAGCATCGTTAACAGGGTTGACCGTGATCGGCACCGTATCGGTATCTTGCAGCGGGCCACCTGTACCGGTATTGCCCTGATCATCGGTGATCATTTGTAGACTATCATCACCATTGAAATCAGCGTTAGGCTGGTAATTTATGCCTGAAGATAGCAAGGTGTTGATGTCGGTTATTGACCCTTCCAATACCAATGTCTGACTGCCATTTCCTGTAATAGCTAAGCTGCCTGTCGGCGAACCTGCAGGAATCGACAACACACCGTTTCCGACATTGAGGGAGACAGTCATGGTTCCCTCGCTCACTTCATCTATGTCAACATCGGTCACTTGCAGGCTGTCAATTAACAACACGTTATCTTCATCGACCTCAAGCGAGTCCGGCACTTGGTTGACCGGCGCATCGTTTACCGCCTCGATATCGAGGTTAATCGTCACGAACTGGGCAATATCGTCCGTTGCCACATCGGTTTGATCAACCGCCCGAATTTCCAGATCGAGCTGACCATTCCAATTATCACTATTGGCATCACCGGGAATGAACACCAAGCGATCCAAATCCGAACTATCAACAGTAACTAGCCATACACCACTGCCCTGATCGGTTACTGTTCCCGAAGCGCCATCCGGCAGGGCAATCTGGCTTGAGTCGGGCACATTACTAACTTGAATTTGCAAGGTTTCTGGTGGGTTTTCGACGACGTTAGTGCCAGTTCCTGTATAGCTATCGCTGTCATCAAATGCTTCGATATTGAGTACAAGGTCGATATTATCGTCCTCGGTGCCTTCTGCCGTTGGGGTAACGTCGATATCTACCCTGTCAGCAATCGGGTTGACGACCACAGTAAAGGTTGCAGTATTCTCGACCGGTAAATCCAAACTGTCTTCCTTGGAGAAGACCACAATCCCCAACTCGACCGAGCCACTGAAATCCTTTGGCGGGATCAGACCAAGGCTGGATAAATCGAAAGTATCGCTACCCGGAGGGACGGCAACACTCCATTCGCCACCACCATTGTTGTCAGCACCGCTAATGATGAAACCTTCAGGCACATTGACAATTTTGAGCGACAATATCGACTCAGAGCCATCTATGTCGACGACGTTGCCGCTTATCCCGGCAAAGCTTATCGCGCCACTATCCTCGTCGCCCTCTACCGGCGCATCGATACCGATAAAATTGACTTCATCATTGACGGCAATCACCTCGAAAACGATGCTGCCATCAAAATTGGCGGTATCGGTTTGGATCGCCGCCCCTGTAGTTTCATCGTATTCTGCGGTATCGACAATCGTCACTGCGACATCGAGCGATACATCACCACTGAAGTCCTGTGGCGGAACATAGCGGATAGCACTTAACTCACTACTATCTGTGATTGTCAGGCTGGTGACCTGTTCGCCCGCAGCGTTGAGCAGAAAGCCTCCCGAGGTGCCCACGCTGATCACCGCTTGTTCGATGGTTTCAAGACCTTCCAGCGTTGTAGTGCTGATATCGGCGACCGTAGCCGTAACATCCAAAATAATAGTGCCATCCTCATAGGCAATATCAGGATAGATAACTTCAGGCTCACCCTCTTCAATAGGTTGGCGGTCGGCATCCAGTCCTTGGGTTTCCACTACCGAGACGCCAAGATCCGGTACTCGCTCGTTGTCCCCGGTCCGATCCGGGACATCGACAACTGGGTCAATACGCACCGGAATTGTGTCGGTCACCTCGTTGAAATCACCGCTTTCGGTATCGGTATTGACGTATTTCACACTAAGCAGGAAGTCACCGGCAAAGTCCTGAGGAAGGTTCAGCGTAATGCCAGACAAATCGACGCTGCCATCGGCTTGGACAGGAACTTTAATCACATATTCACCGGTGACAAAGTTAAAGTCCATACCCGAGATAGTGGCCCCGTTTGGCAGGCTGGCGGCACTGATCACCAAGGAAAGTTCATCATCTCCCTGATTCTCACCCACCGTACTGAGGCTGACAATCTGATTGAGGAATGTACCTAAAGTTACCGCCGTATCTTCTTCGCCGGTCACAATTATACTGTCATCAATCACAATATCTGCGGCAAACTGGTCATTGAGGGTATTCCCCTGAAAATCAATCGTCAGGGTGCTGTTGACGATCTCGATTGCACTGGGGTTTACATCATCACTCTGATCCTGCACCTGTGCCGCGATAGCGATATCCACTGTGCCGATAAAATCAGCCGGTGCGAGGATCTGGATATCATCAAGGCTGCCTTGAGGCACTGTCCAGCTACCATCACCGTTGTTTATACCGCCAATGACCACAAAATCCGCTTCGGGATCAGGAAAAGTGATCACAATAGACAAGATGATCTCGTCGCTGCTGGGATCGAGATCTTCAAAGACGATCTGACCATCTGAACCAATACCACCGCCGAGATCCAAGCTGCCGTCAATAGACACAATTGTATCGACAAAGTCTGTGGTGCCAGTCGGTATAACCCCTATCTCGGCATCCGGTTCTACCACGGCCTGAATGATGACGTTCAAAGTGCCATTAACGACTTGGACATCCGTTGCCGGGGAGTCGACATCCACTTCGGTGACAGTCACCTCGGTTGAAATAGCCGTCGCGCCAGTGAGGTTCAAATCTGAATCCTCCGGCGCCAATAATTGCAATTGTGCCCCATTGAGGAGTTGGGTGAGTTGTGCCTCTGTTAACGTCACTGAACCGGTTGCATCAACCGTCAGAGTGGTAATCGTACCGCCGTCATTGATTTGCAAACCGTATCCGGGCTGGATATTGTTTACTACCAAGCCGGTTATCTGTTCTTTGCTATCGGTCAGTTCCGGCTGCCAATCAAGATTCACTGGCTGGTCTTCCAATCCATTGCTCTGGCGAGTGTAATCCTCGGCATCGACGACAGGTTCGATATGGATAACTAACTGGAATTCAAACTCACCCTGGTCGCCGTCATTTTCAGTCACCACGATATTGGCATCGAGCACGATATCTTCTGTGCTATTTTCCGGAGGGCGAATACTGATTGCGACGGGTTGGTCAGGATTACCAATATCTTCGCCCGTTAGCTTCACCTCGTAGCGAGGGAGACCTTCATCATCAAACCCGACAAACACCAAAGTTTGCTCGTTACCTTCGGCATCAAAGATTCGCGTACCCTCAGGAATATTGGATACCACAAAGGTCAGGGTTTCGGATTCATCCAGAGGCGCATTGGCAATTTCCCCCGATACCAAACTGAAATCCAGCACCGCGTCAGTATCTTCATCAATCGTGGTTTCAATGCCAGGCACTTCGCTACCAACAATCTCTGTCCAGTTACTGCCGCCTAACTCAAATTCAGGTTCATCGACCACACCGGTGAGGGCGACTTCAATGAACTGTTCTGGCGTGACCAAGACATCCTCGACAGTCTCTACCGTTCCGTCTTCAAGGGTAATATCGACGACATCTTTCACTACCCCTTCTACTTTGATTTGAAAGTCGACATTACTTTCCGGTACGGGGATCAGCACAACCTGATCCAGCTCTTCATAAAGGATTTCATAAACACCATCGACATCGGGCGTCAATACGCTGCCATTTTGTGAAAGCAGCGCCCCGTCAGGCAGTTCGGATATTCGCACAAACAACGTTTCAACCCCGAAGTCATCATCGAGATCATCTAGCTCAATTAACTCGATAAGCGGGGCTAAGGCTATGGATTCATCCTCGAGGGATTCAACCCTGCTCACTTTTAACTGGGCATCATCGGCAACGGGCAACACATTGATCAGGATTTCTTCGGTAATTTGTGCGGTTTCAGAGCCCGGTACAAAGTGGCCTAATTCAGTACTTTGCGCAGTGATGTTCAAACGGATATCACCGCTGAAGTTATCGATAGGGTCAATTTCTATGGTATCCGCCGCCGTCACCGGCACTTCGAATATCCCCGGCTCAACCTCGGTGATCCCCTCACCGATTATCTGGGCTTCGCCTTCAGTGATGGTGATAAAATAGGTCAGGGTCTCTGAGCCATCGGTATCTTGCAGCAACGCCTGGAATGACTCGCTAAGGCTAATATTGTCACTGTCTTCCTCTCCGTCGCCATAATAGAACACTGTGCTATCTGCGAAGGCCGGTTCATCTGCAATACCCAGTACACTGATAGATAATGTGCCGTCCTGAAGTGGCTGATTTACCCCATCATTTGTCACGACCTCGGCGGTCACGGTAAAGTCCAGCAGGTTATTTGGTTCGAACAAGGTTGAATAATCAGGCTCCGGCACAAAGGTCACACCCTGCAACTCAAACACCCCATCACCGTCGGGATCGACAAATGCAGCAGGGTCTATTAACACCTGCCCACCTACCGGTACTATCTCAACACCACCCAGGAAAAACTGGCCGTGGGGATCAGCTGGAAGAATAATAAATACATCTCCGATCTGCTCCCCGCGATCCGCATCGCCGATATCAATCGACATATTGATCGGGATCCCCGTCGTTGGATCACCCAATGATTCATCTGGGTTTCGCCCCTGATCTTCGACACCTTCTGAGGGCTGGACTACCAACGTCGGTTCTTCATCGGTGATAGTGATCGTCAACGTGCTTTGGCTTGGGTCGTTATCGCCATCAAGAACTTCGAAGTCCACATTGGCTACGATTGGCTCGGCGCCGTGATCAAGGTCAGACAGGGAGTTAAACAATACCTGCCCCTCGGCGCTTATCAGCAGCTGCCCCAGCAGTTGTCCATCTTGGTTAACATCAAAACTGAAGAAGCCCTGTGCATCCGGCGTCCCCGTCAACTCCTGACGAACACCTTCAATAATGACGGCAATCACCTCGGCATCATCTGCCCCTTCTTCCGGGACCGTTAATACATCCAAGGTTTCGGTTGATTCCCCTTCCTCAATCGGCCCGAAAGCAGCATCTTGGGTCTGCGGGATATCGTCTTGAATTGTGACTTCAAACGTTACGGCAGAGCTCGCATCGCCATCTTGGTCGATCGCAGTTGCCGAGAACTCAATCGTCAGCTCTGTATCATTGTCCGGCTGAATGTGGTCCAGTGCACCTAGCAAGGTGAAGGTGTAGTTGTCATCAGCCGCCGTGCCCGTTGCGTTAAACGCCAATATAAAGATCACCAGACCGTTAACTTGGCCCTCATAGGTATTGTTTGTGGCGTTGAATACCAAGGTAACCTGCTGCCCACCTGCGGTCAGACTACCGGCATTGGCAGTATTGAAACCTTCAACATCGACCTCATAATTCACGATTTCATCCGATCCTGAATCAAAGGTGATAGTGCCCGTCGCAACCTGTCCATCTCCATCAGGGTTTGAGCCCGGATGAAAATCTCCCCCTTCGTCGATATCACTTTCCAAAACGGTAACCGAAGCGATGGTTTCAAGTTCCGGATCGTTACCGTCAGTAATCGTGGTGGTAATAATGGCAGGGGCCTCAAGGAAGTCACCGTCGGTATCTTGCAGTTGAATGGGTAGGTCAAAAACGATGGTATCGTCTTGCTGGCGTACCAAGCCGGTATTATCTGTACCATTATGATCAAGTGGCTTCAGCTGGCTTACAGTTGTAGTGATATCAACCTGTTCACCATCGGCATTTTGTACTGCTGTGATCACCGCTGTCAGCACGGTCTCTCCACCCGCAGTCAATGTAAGAGTTCCGACTGTCGCATCCCATAACGCTGTAACAGGCAGACCTCCAGCAGTAATGTCTGTCTCCAACTCGGCCAATAATGTAGCGAGCTGGATAGGATCAATATCAACAGTATCCGGATCCAACCTATCCACTCCGGCAGCAACCGTGATCACTATATCGCTTGATACCGGATAGCCTTGTTCACCTTGATCCGGAGTCAGATCCCCTTCGGTAAATGCAATTTGCGCCGCGTTGCCACCAGCAGGATCAGTGCCGTCTTCAATCGTCACCGTGATAGAACCTTGCGCTGTATCATTATCTCGGTCTGTTACTTCAACAGCCAATTGCAATGTAGCGAGATCTGAATCATCAATTTGGTCTAGTGGTTGCCGCTGAGTGACAGTGTAACCTCCGTTTATATCAATCGATATCTCTAGCGCCACAATATTCGGGTCATCAGCCCTAACAAGCGTAATTTGATTACCCGCGACGGTTGTTGTCAGCGCAAATCCATTGCTTGTCAGCGTTTCAAAAGAAGGTTGTGTGGTTGAAAAAAGGACAGAGATAACATCGTCGCTACCTTGAATGACCTCAATGTTCCCTGTGCCCGACGACAGGCCATCGTCACCTTCGTTGAGGTCCAAACCAGAGTCATCACCAAAGGCAGGATCATTACCATCCTCGATATTGAGGGTGACCACTCCGGTATTGGTATCACCGTCATCATCAGTAACCAGCACATTGAGTGGCAATGAGATTGTATCACCGGCAAGGTGATCAAGGTTGTTGTTGAGGGTCAGGGTATAATCGCCGGCCGGGGTCATCACCACAGTGAACACATTGACCATTGTACCGTTGACCTCGATAAAGGCATTGAGGGTGTTGCCACCCACAACTTCAAACTGTACCGGGAGGCCATCACTAAACAGGTTGGCTAAAGCTGGCTGGTCAGCAGCGAAGTTAATCGATGCCACTTCGTCACTGCCTACATCAACCCCGATTTGCCCCGGTGTTGGTACGTTAAGATCTGCCGTTTCGTTGACCGTGATACTGCTGCCTTCAGCCAGTTCCGGTATTGGCCCATCGGTTATCGATGCCGTGGCACTTACCAAGGTAGTCAGGTTGTCACCATCGGCATCCGTCGCCTGCAAGGGCAGATTTACCACTATCAGCTCTCCGCTGACCGATATAAACCCGTCGCTGTTACCATTGATATTGTGGTCTATTGGCAGCGACTGGGTCACCGTCATGGTCAGATCGACATCTTGGCCATTGGTGGACTGTACAGGGGTAAAGACTATGGTAAGAACTGCTGTGCCGTCTCCCAGTACACCAGTTAGCGTATTGGTTGCCGTATCGTAGCTGAATGCCAGTGTCTCGCCACCGCCAGAAGTCAGCTCACTATTAAACTCTGCGATAATCGCCGCAAGTTGATCGGGGTCGATCTGGACCGATTCGGGCACCAGACGATCAGAACCAGCACTGATCACTTCCAGTTGCTGCTCGGTGATCGGATACTCGCTCGGGGCTTGATTGGGTGGAGCGAGATCCGGCTCAATGAAGCCTACTCCAATTGTCCCGCCACCTGCTGGGCTATCACCATCGGTAATAGTAATAGCGATTTGGCCTGGAGCCTGATCATCGTCGTTGTCTGTTATTACCACATCAAGCGGCACCACCAAACTATCACTAACGGTATGATCGAGCGTGCCGCTAAGCGTAGCCTCGAACTCGCCATTGATGTTGATAGTCACCAGCAAAATGGTATTGCCCAGCGAGTCTTCCAAGCGAACTTCACTACCAGCAGGCGTTCCGCCAACGACCAAGCTGACCGGATTACCATCGCTGGTAAAATCTAACGTGGGCTGGGTATCGGCAAAGAGCAAAGAGGCAATATCATCACTACCAATATCAATACCTATCGTGCCGCTAACCGCTTGATTGGCATCATCTGTTTCATCTAGGCTAACACCCGCCCCATCATCCAATGCAGGAAACTCGCCGTCCGTTATTGTTACTGACGCACTAGCAGGCTGAGCAAGATTGTCGCCATCGGTATCTGTCGCCATAAGAGGTAGAGTCAACACGATTTCGTCGCCACTACTAGCGATGTAGGGAGAGTTCAGAGTGCTATCTTGGTGGTCAAGCGGTTGAAGCTGGGTAGTGATTATAGATACAGCTAGATCGTCTCCGTTTCCTGCTTGTACACTACTGATTGCTACCGTAAGAACCAAGCTACCATCAGGCAGGCGGGCTTCGAGCAGCCCGCTATCTTCATCATATGTCACAGTCAATGCTTCGCCTGCAGAAGCAAGCACCGCTTGTAAATCCGCAATCACATCATCGCGCTGGTCTGGGTCCAGAGATACCGAATCGGGATCAAGACGGTCGGCCCCGGCGATAATGTTCAATGTTGCCTCAATGCTTTGCGGGTAGTTGCTCGGCTCTAGGTCAGGTTCCACCATTGCAACTGCAACTTCTTCCCCCCCTACAGGGTCGGAGCCATCATTGAGCGTAAGGACAATCTGGCTATCATCAGTATCGCCGTCGTCATCCGTTGCCCTAACATCGACCGTCAAAACAAGCTGATTGCTATCAATGGGTTGATCAAAGGCATCACTTTGCTCGAGGTTGTAAGATCCATCATCGGCGATGGTAACAGTCAAAATCGCTTCATCTTGACTGTTACTAATCACCAACTGATTTTGAGTGATCTGGTAGCTAACCGGCGATCCATTGCTAGTAAAACCTGCGATCAAACCCGCCAACTCGGCACTATCGACAAACACGACATTGGCAATCGCATCACTACCCACATCCAGTTCAATGGAACCCACCGCCGTACTCACCTGACCTGCAGGCGTATTGTCAGGATCACTAATCGCAGCACCGGAATCAGCACCAAAAGCAGGAATATCACCATCAACTATAGTGGTGGTTAAAATCGCCGGGGTATCGAGGAAATCACCGTCAGTGTCATTGGCCTGGATTGGCACGGTCACGACAATCTGCTCACCATCAACCGAGACGAACCCCTCGCTGTTTCCAGTAGCAAGGTGATCAAGCGGAAGCAATTGAATTAAATCAGCGGTAATGGTGATCCCCAGACCATCTGGGCTTTGCACTGAAGTCAGGGTTAAGGTAACAGCGATCTCGCCATCAGGCCGAACGCCAGTCAGGACATCGGTGGTATCATCATAACTAAAGCTGAGCGCTTCGCCTCCAGAGCTCAACTCTTGTTCCAACTCATTGATAAAATCGGCAAGCACTAGCTCATCAATAGTAACGGTATCAGGGTCAAGACGGTCAACACCCGGCGTGAGTTCAATAGTATCTTGTCCGCTTTCAGGATAGTTATTGGGTTGTAAATCGGGTTCGACAAAGGTGATCTCTCCCGTCTCACCTCCGGGAGGGCTATTGCCGTCAATACTGATCAGCACCACAATGCCATCGGTACTGTCGCCGTCAAAATCAGTCGCCGTAACAGCGAGTTGTAAAACTAACTCGGCCCTGTTGAGCTCATCGAATGGCTGCATCTGATTGACAACATAGGTGCCATCGGTATTAATAGTAATTGTCAGCACTAACTCGCCGCGGCTGTCTACCATTTCCAACAGACTACCGTTGACCGTTACGGTCGTCTCAAACCCATTACTGGTTATGCCTTCCAAATCTGGCTGCTGCGTATCAAACACTAGGGTGCTAATTTCATCACTGCCCACATCCAGTGGCACCGCGCCCTCAAGATCAACACCTAGAGAGTCAGCCTCATCGATGACCGTTCCGCTATCGCTACCAAACACTGGGTCTTCGCCGTCAACAATGGCAGAGTTGACCAGCAAAGGGTTATCAAGCGGGTTGCCGGCCGAATCCGTGCCTTGTATTGGCAAAGCGACCACTAGGACATCATCGACATTGGTAACAAGGCCGCCACTGCCATTATCCGGGATATGGTCAACCGGCCGTTCGAGCAAGGTGGTGACAGTTACTGTGACATCCCGCCCACCCGTTTCAGCAGAAATCTGGAAAGTCACCACGGTATTGCCATTGCTCACGCCAACAATGGCGTTGCTGGCCGGATCAAAGCTAAAGACGACGGGCTGCCCGCTGGAAGTGACTTCAGCATTGAGCTCTGCCAACAGTTGTGCCAATTGGTTGGGATCAAAGGTGAAGGAGTCTGGGTCCAACGGCAGTGAGCCAGCACTTACTATGATTTGCGTCGAGGACTCTGAAGGGTAGCTATTAGGCGCAAAATCCGCCTCGGTCAGTTGCATCTCACCGGTTTCGCCTCCCGATGCGGCAAAAAGAGGCGGAGTTTCGTCCTCAGCGGTAACCTCCCCTCGTTCGAAGCGAGTATCAAACCCAGCTTCTGCCAAGGTTGAATCACCATCAGCTGTAATGGAAACAAACCCTGTATTGGATGAACCGTCAACAGGTAATGCGGCTGTTGGGGGAAATATCACTTCAAAGTTGCTTGATGATAAAACAGCTGTCGGATCAGCACCTTCCAAAATTAATTGCTGTAATGCGGCTATTTCTGAGGGCGATAAACCATTGGCAGCTAACGCATTAATATCAGGCGCTTCATCTAGACGTTGAATAGCTACTTGGGGCTGCGCATCTGGACTGTTTGGATTTGCCACCAATACGCAGGTAGAGCATGGCCAATCGACCAGAACTGGATTACCTTTAACGATAACCAGATACTTCGCATACCTGTCAGCAAATAAAACTGAGTCCCGCAGAATTTCCTCTCCAGCATCGACGAGTACGACATTGCCTTCGGGCTCAACCAACAACAACTTTCCTTGCAGAACCTGAATTCTGGCTGGCTCCTGCCCTTCTTGCTGTAGGGGTAGTGATACGGGTGACTCAGCCATTACAACGACCTCTGACTGGAAAGCAAACTTCAATCGTTGCCATAAAGTCTAGTCTCGAGCCTGAACTACTGTTTATCAATTAGTACAGGCTCTCAATAATTAGACGCTGCAGCCGGTATATGACCTTTGACTTCACTCAGTTAAACCACCTCATAAATAACTTTTTATTGCATGGCTGAAAATAAAAGAAGGAGGCATTATTGCCTCCTATTATTTTACCGGTAACCGATAGCTGCATCTTAAGAATCAGGATCAACCTTAAATGCATTATGAGAGAACAATTGGTCAATAATGTCATTTGAACTCGCCCCATTTGGGTCAAGGCTCTCTGAATCGACATCTTTTAGAATAATTTTTTGCTCGTTCCCTTTTTCAGTTTTAACCGTCAGATTAACATCACCCTGATCATCATATGTATCAGTTAGATCTCCGGACTGTGTATGGGCAAGGAGATCATCCATTGTGAATTTATCATCACCACCATCTGATAAGACCTCAGACAGATCCAACTGATCTTCGGACAAAGTAAAATCTGTAATGATGTCTGTCCCCGAAGCATCTTCATCCCAGGTGAACAAGTCACTCCCTGCATCACCCGTTAAAATATCATCGCCATCACCACCCTGAAGTACATCATCATCGTTCCCCCCAGAAAGCGAATCGTCTCCCTCACCACCGACAAGGTCATCACTACCTCCTTGTCCGTCAAGGACATCGTTACCATCCCCCCCAAACAAATAATCATCTGCATCCCCACCGGTAAGAATATCTTCACCGTCTAAGCCATACAGGTAATCACCTTCGTCACTTGCATCTACAATGTTGTCTTGCTTATTACCAAAATTACTGCCAACTTCTAGATGCCCATTATTAAGAAGCGCTGTCAGTTTGTCTTCATCAGAAGCAGTAGTAGGTACACCCATTAATAATGCTGACTCTGTGACACCTTCAAAAATAATATTTTGAACTAGATTTCCTTGAATATTGCTAATACTCAGCACGCTATTTCCACCGCTACTGGATAATTTAATGTACTCACTCAGTTCAGTGAGCGACATGGAACCATAGCCGCTTAATGCATTTACCAAGTCAACCTTATCGATACCGACCTCAAAATCCATGATCTTATCAGTCGCAACATTCCCAGCAGTACCGAAGTCATCTGCATTCCATTTAAAAATATCAGCTGCACCATCGCCAGTACCGTTTTGCTCTCCCCCCCACAAGATATCGTCTCCAGCCCCTCCAACTAAAATATCCGCTGAATCGCCGCCGACTAATACATCGTCACCTGCCCCTCCCAGTAAAACTGGAGAATTATCGCTGTCGATAACAAGGTTCGCACCATCTTGATCAGCCGTCGAGCCAATTTGGTTATTGGTATGCTCCAGATCATCAACAACAACTTGTATATCAATAGTTAAAGATTCCGCCTTGGTGCTGTCTGTTTCCTCTGATATAGCGATGACCTCAAGAACATTCTCTCCTTCAGTTAGCCCTATAACATGGAGATCAGCCAACTCTGCCTGACTTACCTGCCACACACCTGCGCCAAGATCTTGCCCAACAGATAACCCATTTCCATCAACTAATTGGCCATTACCAAGGTTTCTCACCTCAACGGTCAATAGTTCTGAGGCATCGGTCAAGGCGGCCATCAAACCTGTCAAAGGCACGGCAGTATTCAATGAAGCACGAATCGCAGCAGTGTGAATAGAGTTACTATCTAGGGATAAAGTTGGGGCATCCGCTTTCGGTGTCACTTTTACTGGCACTTTGCTAACAGTTGTATCTTGAGTACCTGAGCCAACATTACCACCGTCATAGGTTGTTATAGTCAGTTCATCATCACCACTGAAGTTCAAATCACCTTCATATTTGACCCCTTGGCCTAGAAGGTCGTTTATCTCAGGCAACGTACCCTCTACTGTTATGGTCGAACTTCCCTGACCAGAGACCATTACGCCACTCAATGTAGGGACGATAACCGTCAAACTTCCTTCAGTGACCTCAAGAGTAACAGTCATGGCTCCGGTTGAACCGGCTTCCGAATAATCAACATCACTAACCTGCAGCCCTGTAATATCAACACTGTCATCTTCTTCTACTGTCACTACAGAAGGTACAGTATTTTCAGGTGCATCATTAACTGGGGTAACGGTAATGGTAACCAGATCAGAATCAGAGAGCCCGCCCACTGGTCCCGCTCCAGAATTTCCTTGATCGTTTGTTACCATTGCTAGCGTATCAACACCATTGAAATGCAGGTCTCCGGTGTACTCCACCCCATGCTCAAGCAAATCATTTATGTACTGTAAACTGCCAGTGATAACTAGGGTGTCCAGCCCATTTCCATCAACAGTCAAGCCAAGGCTGTTCCAATCGAAACCACTCGCAACCGCTAAGGTTCCCTCCCCAACATTGAGTGTCACTGTCATTTCCCCAGTAGCACCTTCGCCAACATCAACATCCGTTACCCGCAACGTGTTAATCAGTAAACTAACATCCTCTTCGACAGTAAGATCTGTTGGTACCATGTTGACTGGTGCATCGTTGTCAGCAGCAACGTCAACATGAATCGTTTCATTAACATCAATGCTATCAGTTGCTATGTCACCATTATCTACTGCGCGGATATTGACACCGATATTGCCGTCCCAGTTAACATTGTTAGCATCTCCCGGATGGAAGATTAATTTATCAAAATCAGGTGCATCAACCGTGACAACCCACTCACCACTGCCATTATCTGTAACAGTACCAACTACACCGTTCGGTAGAGCGATTGAACTCGAATCAGGCACATTTGAAAGGGTAATCATTAAGCCTTCAGCAGCGCGCTCCACCACATTTGTTGCCGCCCCTTCATAGCTAAGCTCATCATCAAAAGCTTCAACATTGAGGAGCAGTTCAATGCCTGCAGCATCATTTTCAGTTCCAGATGCCTCGGTTTCAATATCCGTATCAACCCTATCGGCAAACGGCTGAATATCGACTACAAAACTCACTGTATTTTCGACAATATCAGCAAGTGACGCTTCTTTGCTGTAAACCACAACATTCAAGTTAACTTGACCACTGAAGTCTTTCGGTGCAATCACTGACAAATCATCGAGATTGAAGCTAGTTTGCTTGCCTGCAGGCAGTGTTAAGTTCCATTCACCCTGACTGTTGTTCGCAGCCCCTTGGATAATGAAGTCATCGGGAACGCCCGTTATTTTGACGGAGATTATTTCTTCAGATCCATCAATGTCAGACAGGCTACCCCCGATACCGGCTAATGAAGTACCATTAGCGGCATCCTCTTGCCCTATCGCCGGACTATCAATACCCACCCATTCAACAGGATCATTTACCGCAATGACAGCAAAGCTCGCATTCGTGGAGACGGCTTTCATGTCAGTCTCGCTACCCCCAGTCAAATTAAATTCTGTTTTATCAGTTACTTGGTATTCTATCCCAACACTTACGGTACCACTGAAGTCTTCCACAGGGCGGAATTGAATGTTATCCAATTCACTGACTGCGAGTGTCAACACCGTCACTTGGTTTGCCGTTGGATCCTCAGGGTCAAATGGAATACTTGGATCAATAAAGACACCTTTTGTTCCATCTACTGTTAGGGTTACCGGGCCCACGGTTTCAAGGCCCTCTTCCTCGGTTGTGCTACTATCGCCAACAGCCACACTCAAATCGAGCGTAATATCACCATCCTCAAGAGCTATCCCTACATGGTCATAATCGGTTTCTTCATTAGAAACAGGCTGCTTATCAATGCCCAACCCGTCAGTCTGAACGACAGAAAGGCTCGGTGAACCGGCTTCATCAACGACAGGCGAAACTTTAAATGGAATGGAGTGCTCAAACTCTTTAACATCACCGCTTTGAGTATCAGTAGTGACATATTTGACATCTAGAGTGAAGTCACCGGCATAGTCAGGAGGCAAAATAAGCTGAACGCTGGAGAAATCTAAAGAGCCATCTGCCGCGACAGGGACATTCAATACGTATTCACCGGTTTGATGATTCTTGTCAATATTTTTCAAAGACGCGCCAGTAGGCAAATCAGCAGGATCGATAACCAAAGTAAAGTCATCATTCTGATGATGGTTCCCAGAGGTATCAACAGAGATTATTCCCTCTAATTTCTCACCCAATGGAATTTGCACGTCTTCTTCACCGATGATAGTGTCATCAGTATCAACCACAATATTTCCGGCTTGTTGGGTGAAGTCTTGGAAACCGTTAAACGTTAACTCAAGGGGCACAGATTGGATTGTCTTAACAACAACCGAGCTTTCATCACTTTCATTGTTATCGCCTAGATCACGGATCTCTGCGGTAATTCGAACATATACCGGCTCAGTTTGTTCTGCTTTGGCAATGATTTGCAAATCGGCCAAATCATTTTCAAAAATAGTCCAACTTCCATCGCCGTTATTAATCCCTCCTTGGACAAAGAACTCATTCATCACCGATTGGTCCGAGAGATCAGTATTGTCCTGATTGACCAAGGTGATCACTACCTCTTGAATCACTTCTGCACTGCTGAGATCATCTTCAACAAAGGAGAGGCCATTAATAAATGTCTGATCCCCAGTGGTATTTACTGGTATATCAATAACACCATCAGCATCGCTAACAAGGATATTAATAGCTGCCCCATTGTTATCTACAACCGCTAATTGGCCATCACTTTCAACAACCGCTCTAATATCAACATCCAATTTGCCGTAAACTAACTTTTCATCATCAGCATTGGAATCGACATCTAGCTCGTAAACTGTAACTACCGTATTGATTTCTAAAATATCAACATCCGAGTCTTCAGGACCTTTGATCCTCAGTTTTTCACCACCAGTGGTGATTTGGGTTAGCTGAGCTTGCGACAACACAATTTCTGAACCGCCAGGACTAAGCAAATCGTTACCAATATACAAGTCAAAATCAGCAGGGAGATCTTTTATAACCAGGCCGGTAATAACTTCTTTGTCATCAGCAAGGGGCGGTTGCCAATCTAGATTGATAAAACTGTCTTCTCTACCTGTTGAGGTTTTTTCGTAGTTAGCGGCATCAATAACGGGTTCGACATGAACCACCAAATGACCACCGAATGTTTGGCTGTCTCCATCATCCTCAGTCACAACCAGAGTCACATCAAGGGTGATATCGTCTGTGCTATGTAATGGTGGGGTGATCTTAAAGTCATTGATAGAGTCAATTTTCAGCTCATATTTTGGTTCGCCGGCACCATTGGTACCAACATATACCAAAGATTGCTCATTCCCTGTCGTATCCTCGAACTTCACACCATCCGGAATTCCCGAAATAATCAAGCTCAAAGTCTCAGATTCATCATCGAATGCGCGCCCTGCTTCTCCGGTTAATACCGAGAAATCAAGGTAAGCAAAAGTGTCTTCCTCTATGGTCGTTTCCAAGCCAACACGGCCGTCAGTCAATTCGGTCCAACTGGTTTGGTCATACTCAAAGTCAGGCATATCCGCGACACCCGTAAGGGCAACTTCAATAGGTTTTGCTTGAGTGAAGTGCTCATGCAAAACAGCAGTGGTCGTTATGCCATCTGCGGCGGTGTGAGTCGCTGTATCTTTTACAACGCCCTTCACATCGAAAGAAAAATCCACATTACTATGCGGTCCGGGCTTAAGTTGTAACTGCTCAATCTCACTGTATGCAATTTCATATACCCCATTAGCATCAGGTGCTAACGGAGTACTCCCATCTAATGACAAAATCGCGCCATCTGGCAAATCGGATATTTGGATATACAATGTCTCTGAACCATCACTGAGATCATCTTTCGAAGTCAACGTAATGTGGTTCTTCAGGTCAACCCATTCATCCTCATCAGACTCGATACGCCTAACTTTTAGAAC
>NZ_JACSOF010000004.1:0-77189 GCF_014349205.1 Photobacterium sp. BZF1 | reverse complement strand
TCTCTTAAGAGAATTGGTTGCGGGGGCCGGATTTGAACCGACGACCTTCGGGTTATGAGCCCGACGAGCTACCAAGCTGCTCCACCCCGCGTCCGTATTATATTGAAAGGCAAACCAAACTAAGAATTGCCTTTCGAGGCTGCGCATTATACGAGGAAATGAGACGGATGCAATAGTTCTCAAAAAAAATTTGATCTTTCCTATCCAACCGTCTATTTCCTCATCAGATTTTCATGATCTGCTCACGATAATAGCGCAGCTCGGCGATCGAGTCGTGAATATCATCAAGCGCTAAGTGACTGCCCTTCTTGCTAAAACCATCTAATACTTCTGGCTTCCAACGGCGGGTCAACTCTTTGAGGGTGCTGACATCCAAATAGCGATAATGGAAGTATTGCTCTAGCTCTGGCATATGCTTGTAAAGGAAGCGGCGATCCTGGCCAATACTGTTACCGCAAATTGGTGACGCCCCTTTTGGCACCCATTGCTCAAGGAAAGCGATGGTTTGGCGCACCGCATCTTCTTCGCTGATACGGCTCTGACGGATCCGCTCGACTAACCCACTGTTGGTATGGGTGGTTGTGCACCATTCATCCATCTTAGCCAGTTCGGCCTCAGGCTGGTGAATTGCCAGCACAGGTCCTTCTGCGAGGACATTGAGCTGTGCGTCGGTCACAATTGTCGCAATTTCAATGATTTTATGGGCTTCGGGATCCAACCCAGTCATTTCTAAGTCGATCCAAATTAGGTTCTGATCGCTGATCATCATCGGATATTGCCTATTCTATGAGTAAACCATGTATGATAATACCAAACTAGCGTCATTGCCGAGGCTGCTACTGCAGGTTTTTCGGCAGATGACACATCGGTATTTTACCGTAAGCCTACTTAACTGAACGATATTCTTGTGGCAAAAAAGAAAAAGCTTACTAAAGGTCAGAGCCGCCGCGTGCGCTCTAACCAAAACAAACGACTGAAACGCGAAAAAGATGATGTCCAGTGGGATGAAACCCTGCTGGAGTCAGCCCGTGAAGGCTTGGTGATCACCCGTTTCGGCCAACATGCCGATATCGAGGATCCAGAGACTGGGATCATCCACCGCTGCAACCTACGCCGGAGTATCCAAAGCCTAGTATCCGGTGACCGTGTAGTCTGGCGACCTGGCGTCGAAACCCTGCAGGGCATCGCAGGCGTAGTTGAAGCCGTCCATGAGCGTGAGTCGATGCTGACCCGCCCCGACTACTATGACGGTGTCAAAGCGGTCGCAGCCAACGTTAACCAAATCATCATTGTCTCTGCCGTTCTGCCCGAGTTATCACTCAATATCATTGACCGCTACCTGATCGCCGCAGAAACCGTGGGGATCCCGCCACTGATCGTGCTCAATAAAGTCGATCTACTCGAAGCCGAAGATCGCAAGCAGGTCGAAGAGACCCTTGCTCTCTATCAAGAGATTGGCTACGAAGTGCGTTTAGTTAGCTCAGAGACCGGTGAAGGGCTTGATGGCCTGCGAGAAGATCTTAAAGGTCATATCAGCATTTTTGCCGGGCAATCCGGTGTCGGTAAATCCAGCCTAGTTAACTCCTTGATGCCAGAAGTCGATGCTGAAGTGGGCGATGTGTCGGAAAACTCAGGCCTTGGCCAGCATACAACGACCGCAGCACGTCTGTACCACTTCCCTGACGGGGGTGATTTGATCGACTCACCGGGAGTCCGTGAGTTTGGCCTGTGGCACCTCGAACCGGAACAGGTCACCGAAGCATTTGTCGAGTTCCGTGATTACCTCGGCGGTTGTAAGTTCCGCGACTGCAAGCACGGCAATGATCCAGGCTGCATCATCCGTGAAGCCGTCGAAGAGGGTAAGATCCACCAGGCCCGTTACGACAGTTACCACAAGATCATCGACAGTATGTCGGAGAATGTCGCCAACCGGCAGTTCTCTCGCAACAAGCCCGATTGATGACTGGCGGCTCCCTTTTCGTGGGGCCGTAACCACGACAGCAAGTAACTGACTTTAGCCAACAAGTTAGGTATTATTATCAGCCGACGTTATAATTACGTAACTATCTTGTTGAAAAACTCACTGTTTCTGGACGATACCGTGCACGACAATTTCAAAATCGGCTTGCAGTACTGCGCGCCAAAGCAAACCCTTACCCAGTTAGCAGGCAAGCTTGCCTCCATGAAGGCTGGCAAGTTAACGACTGCAGTTATCCGCTGGTTTATCCGCCAGTACGGCATTGATATGAATGAGGCTCGTAATCCAGATCCAGCGGCTTACGCGACCTTCAATGATTTCTTTGTTCGTGAACTCAAAGACGGCGCCCGCCCAATCAATGACGATGCGGCGATTATCAGCCACCCAGCCGACGCCTGCGTCAGCCAACTAGGCCCGATCACTGGCGGCGAACTGATCCAGGCCAAAGGCCACACCTATGAAGCGGTTGAATTACTTGGTGGTGACCAAGCGCTAGCAGACGAGTTCCAAGACGGTCACTTTGCCACGCTGTACTTGTCGCCAAAAGATTACCACCGCGTCCATATGCCATGCGACGGTACGCTTCGCCATATGGTCTATGTGCCGGGCGAGTTGTTCTCGGTGAACCCGCTGACAGCGAAAAACGTCCCTAACCTTTTTGCACGCAACGAGCGTGTGGTATGCATCTTCGATACCGAGTTTGGCCCGATGGCACAGGTTCTCGTCGGTGCTACCATTGTCGGCAGCATTGAAACCGTGTGGGCCGGCACTATCACACCTCCACGCAGCCCACAGATCCACCGCTGGAATTACCCAGCCGAGGGCGAGCAGGCCATCATTCTGAAGAAAGGGGATGAGATGGGCCGATTCAAACTGGGGTCAACGGTGATCAACCTGTTCCCGAAGGATGCCATCGCGTTTGTAGACGGCTTGGAGCCGGGCGTGCCGACCAAGATGGGTAGCGCTTATGCGCAACGCATGCAGGGCAATGCTTCAGAAGCTTAAACAGTTAACATTTTTGAACAAAAAGGGGCCTTTTAGGCCCTTTTTTTATGAAAAAAATTGACCATATCGAGGAAAATATCAACATCCAAATAGTATGCTGGGGTCAGTCAATAATATAAGCAAACCAACATACTATGAAAAAAGTACCTTTATCCCAGCTAGTTAAGCTGCTGGTCGCATTCGGGATCCCGCTCGGGATACTGATGTTGCCTATCGATGCGATTCCGATTGCGGAGTTAACCGTTTCCCAACATCGCCTACTCGCTATTTTCGCCCTTGCGGCCCTACTCTGGGTCTTAGAACCGGTTCCGGTTTTCGCCACCTCTATCCTGATCATAACCTCACAGCTGATCATGATCTCCGACAGTGGGCTCCATACCTTCCGTACCCCACCAGCCGGGCACGAGATGGGAGAAGTGCTCAAGTACACCGATATCCTTGGCTCGTTCTCATCGCCAATTATTATCCTTTTCATGGGGGGGTTCGCGCTGGCGATTGCTGCCTCCAAGTATGAATTGGACAACAACCTGGCGCGGGTGTTGCTAAAACCCTTCGGTACCCAGCCGAAATACATAATGCTTGGCCTGATGCTGATCACCGCAGTCTTCTCGATGTTCATGTCAAACACCGCCACTACCGTGATGATGCTGGCCTTGCTGACCCCTATCGTGGCCTCCGTGCCGAAAGGTGATATCGGTATCAAAGCCTTAGTACTGTGTATCCCAATCGCGGCCAATACCGGTGGTATTGCCACACCTATCGGCACCCCACCCAATGCCATCGCCCTGCAATACCTAACGGGCGAAAATGCCATTAGCTTCCTTGGCTGGATGATGATCGGCCTGCCGTTTGTGATCCTGCAACTAGCCTTTGCCTGGTGGTTGCTGCAAAAGATGTTCCCATCAACCCAAACCCACATGCAACTTGAGCTCAATGGCCAATTCCAGAAAAGCTGGCAGGCCATTGTGGTGTACGTGACATTCGGCCTAACCATCCTATTGTGGATGACCAGTTCGCTGCACGGCATGAATGTGTACGTCGTCTCAATTATCCCGCTGGCCGTGTTCACCCTGACAGGGATCATGGGCAAAGACGAAATCAAGCTGATCAACTGGGAGGTCCTGTGGTTGGTTGCCGGTGGTATTGCCATCGGTTTGGCGTTGGATAAAACCGGTTTGGCCCGCGCACTTGCTCACGCTGTGGACTACGATGCCCTATCACCGATTGCAGTTGTACTGACGCTATCTATCATCTGTTGGCTAATGGCAAACTTCATGTCCAACACCGCAACGGCTAACCTGTTGATACCTATCGCTGCTGCGGTTGCGGCATCCATGGAGAGCTTGGCCGCACTGGGCGGACTGCAAGGCGTATTGGTCGTCGTGGCCTTCTCGGCCTCGCTTGGTATGATCCTACCGGTATCGACACCGCCTAACTCCCTAGCCTATTCAACAGGGCTTATCGAAAGTAAAGACATGGCCAAAACCGGCCTGATCATCGGTGTGGTCGGTCTTGCTGTCGTCTATCTGGGCGCGATGCTATTAACTTGATAAAAAAACCTCAATGAAAATGTGAAGGCGGCATATACCGCCTTCACACAACCTGATTCTTTCAATGCCCTTCCAGCATAACTCTGTTAACCCGATCACGTTATTTATATGAATTATCTATGATGATCATTCACCTCCGCCAAGGGTATGACTGTACCTTGGGTAACCATCGCTCGATCAACACACCGGAACTGCCTCATATATAAAAACCAACATCAGGCAGCCAAGAGAGATAACAATGAAGCTAACGATCAAACACAAAATACAGCTGGCGATTGCTGTAATCATCGCCACGGTCAGTGCCGTACAGGCCTGGATTTCCATTTCCCAGCTCCGGCAAGAAACCACAACAGCCATCAACAACCAGATGCGAGATATTGCCCAAGGCACCAGCAGCAATATCAGTGACTGGCTCGCCATCCGCAGCGACATGATGCTGGCCAACGAAAGCTTGATAGCCAATCAGGATAATGTCGACCGCGAACTATTGCTGACTAAGCGTGCCGGGCAGTTCCTGTCGGTCTACGCTGGGTTCAATGACGGTACCATTGCCTATGGCGACAAAACTGAGGATTGGCCAGAGGGGTATGACCCGCGCACCCGCCCTTGGTACCAAGATGCTATGCGCCAGAATGGCCTTATCCTGACCGAGCCCTACGAGGATTTCGACGGCAGTATGGTTGTCAGCTTTGCCAAGGCTTTCCAGGGTAAACACCGTGGTGTGCTTGCAGCAGACTTAACGATTACCGATATCATCAACCAGGTCCTCAACCTGCAACTGGACAACAATGGGTTTGCCTTCTTGGTTGATGGCAGCAACAACATCGTTGCCTACCGCGATGAGTCGCTAAGCCAACAACCGCTAAGCCAACTCGATAGCGAATTAACCCCGCAACTCTTACAGCGTCTGGTTGCCAACCCAACTATCCACACTTTCCATCTCGATAGCGACGGCAACGACAAGTTGATCTATGCCACCCCAATCGCTGGCACAGATTGGACCCTGGCCCTGGTGGAAGACAAGGACTTGGCCTTTGCCTCTATCGGCGAGCAAATCACCTTTGTCCTGCTAGCCTCTGTCGGCCTCTATATTGTGATTTCGGCGATCGCGACCCTTATTATCAACAATCTGCTTCGCCCGCTAACTCGCCTCAACGAATCGGTTGCCCAGTTGGCCGAAGGTCAGGGTGACCTGACCCAGCGAATTGATATTGAGAGAATGGATGAAATTGGCGTCTTGGCTGATAACATGAACCGTTTCCTCGGCCAACTACAGAGCATGATAAAAGGCGTAGTAACCCAGTCCGATCGCCTTGGTGAGCAGGCAGAGCTGTCGGCTCAGCAGACGGTACAAGCCAACCAGAAGGTGAATGAGCAGCAGAACGATATTAACCAGATTGCCACTGCTATCCATGAAATGTCCGCCACCTCTGCCGAAGTCGCCAGCCATGCCGAAATGACGGCAGCAGCGGCACAAGCTTCCACCAGCTCCTGTGAGCAAGGACAGGGAGTGATCACCCAAAACCGCAATGCAATTACTTCACTGGCAACACAAGTTCAAGATGCCGCTAACGTGATCCACGAATTGGAGAGCAACGCCCAGAACATCAACCAGATCCTGTCGACTATCCAGGGCATTGCAGAGCAGACCAATCTGTTAGCGCTCAACGCTGCTATCGAGGCAGCCCGTGCGGGTGAGCAAGGGCGTGGTTTTGCCGTTGTTGCCGATGAAGTCAGGGTACTGAGCCAGCGCACCCATGATTCAACCGAGGAAATCCGGGCGATGATCGAGACCCTACAGCAAAATACCCGCCAGGCCGTCGACAGTATGCAGGCCAGCACCAACCTTGCCGGTGAGAGTGTCGGTTTTGCCGAAGCCGCCAGTGATAGCCTGAGCCAAATTACCAAGGCCATCAGCGAAATATCGGATATGGCTACTCAAATCGCCAGCGCCGCCGAAGAGCAGCGTGCCGTCAGCGAAGACATCAGCCGCAACACCCAGGCTATCAAAGATGTCTCCGATCACCTCTCGGTCCAAACCGATGCGGTAACCGATAGTGCCAAGGAAATGCACGCCACGGCTGCCAGTATGTGCCGTGATGTCTCGCGCTTCAAAGTGTGACCGTACTGATACCTAAATCCCAAACCGCCCTTCCATGGGCGGTTTTTTTAGCTCTATTCTGAAAACTATTCACAAAATCAATAACTAGGTTTTCATTAACCACCGATGTTTTTCTCCATTTCCAGATATGGCTGCCATTTCCGGTACAGACTGCTCCGCAGCCATGCCCCAACCACTACACTAAAAAGGTTGGCTAGTTGCATAAAACAATAAAGAGAGGAACAACTGTGAAATTACAATCATTCAAAGTGCTGCTGGTTGCGATGGCCGTTGCATCAGCAACCAGCATTCAGGCAGCAGAGTGGAGTTACGAGGGCGAAAATGGCGCCGATAACTGGGGCAAACACTTTGCCACCTGCGGTGAGGGCGTTAACCAGACCCCAATCGATATCAAAGGTACGGTCAAAGCCGAACTTAGCCCACTGCAAATCGATTATCAGGGTAAGGTCCGAGAGGTGATCAATAACGGTCATACCGTGCAAGCCAATGTCGAGGGTAAAAACCAGCTGATCATCGATGGTGATACGTTCGAGCTCCAGCAGTTCCACTTCCATACTCCGTCGGAAAACTATATTGGCGGCAAACAATTCCCACTTGAAGTCCATTTTGTCCATGCCAATGCAGACGGCCAGCTAGCGGTTATCGCCGCCATGTTCAAAACCGGGCCGAGGGGTAACGAAGCCTTCAATACCCTATTGGCGAAAGTGCCGGAAAAAGACCAAATCCAACCTCTGCAGGATGACCTAAACCCTGCCGACCTGCTGCCGAGGGAGCGGGAGTACTTCCGGTTCAATGGCTCGCTGACGACCCCACCATGCAGCGAAGGGGTGCGCTGGTTCGTGATGCGCGAGGCCCAGGCCGGTACCGAGCAGCAAATTGACAGCCTACACCAAGTCATGGGCGACAATGCCCGTCCGCTGCAACCCCTTAATGCAAGGGTGGTACTAGAGTAAATGGTTTGGCTGTCCTAATAACCCCCAGTCCGGCGCTTGAATTAAGCGCCGGCTTTTTCCCGTCATCTTTTCCTCCAGCGAAAAACTTGGCCGACAAACACCTTGCCTCCGGTCACAACTATCCCGCAAGATACCCAGCACCAATAAGGATATCGTGTCACTAGTTAAGGATAAGCATGAACTACGAATGGCTGGCTCTGGCAGCTGCATTTCTCTGGGCGGTCAGCAGCCTGATTTCCGTCACCCCTTCACGCCATTTGGGTGCCTTTGCCTATAGCCGCTGGCGGATGGCCTGTGTCACTGTGATGCTATCAAGTATGGCTTGGCTTAATGGCGGCTGGGCAAGCATGCAGTGGGACTATGCCAGCGTAATGATGCTCTCCGGGGTGATCGGCATTTTTATCGGTGATACCGCCCTGTTTGCCTGCTTCAACCGCATCGGCCCCCGTCGCGGTGGCCTGCTTTTTGCCTGCCATGCGGTGTTTTCGGCGTTGCTAGGGATGTGGCTGTTTGGAGAAATTCTGCAAGGCTGGAAGCTACTGGGCAGTATCGCTGTCTTTGCCGGGGTTGCAGTCGCCATTTCTTTCGGCCAACGCCGAGGCAATGAACGGCAACAACATTGGGAAGGTAACCATGGCTCACTGGCATTTGCCATTCTGCTCGGACTGACAGCCGCACTGTGCCAGTCGCTTGGGGCCATTATCGCCAAACCCGTCATGCAAACCGCAGTCGATCCCATTGCCGCCTCTGCAGTCAGGATGGCCAGTGCCTTTGCCGCCCACTCCATTCTGCGCCTGAGCGGTGTGCCGCTTGCCAAGCCATTGCAGCCAATCAACCTACGTATCTTGCTGCAGGTTGCCCTCAACGGGCTACTCGCGATGGCTATCGGTATGACCCTGATCCTCTATGCACTGCGTGATGGGGATGTCGGTATGGTTGCCCTGCTTTCCTCGACCTCACCGATCATGATCCTGCCGCTGCTTTGGCTACATACGCGGCAACGCCCACCCGCCGCAGCCTGGTTCGGTGCCATTATCGCCGTGTTGGGCACCATGCTGATACTGACAAACTAATTACAAGTGATAATTATTTGCATCTGAGGCGTGATTTGATTATGCTTTGACCTGTTTGGTCAAGGCGCCTTGGAATCCTACCCTGCGACAACACCAGACCAAGAGAGATACGATAACACTAACAATACTGGCTGTTCCCCCAGCTTTTGGCCGCGGCAGTAATACCCTCCTGCCACCAGATGTATGAACGGTTTCTGGCTTCAGAAACAAAAAGCGCGGCATTTTGCCGCGCGGTTCATTGGTCTGCCGCTCACTAGGCGGAGAAGCTTTGTTCAAGCCTTCTCGATCAACTATCAAGCTATCGAGATCGGAAACGCACTGACTTGATCGATATGATCCACACCCAATGACAACATGATCAAACGATCCACCCCCAAGGCCACACCGGCACAATCCGGGAACCCAGCGCGCAACGCCGCAACCAAATACATGTCGATAGGCTGTGGCTCCAACCCCATTTCAAGACGTTTGCGGTTATCGGCCTCAAAGCGGGACAACTGCTCGTCACCATCGGACAGCTCATGGAAACCATTGGCCAACTCAATCCCTTTGAAATACACCTCGAAGCGCTCGGCAACCCGGTTATCCTTAGGGTTGATCTTGGCCAGCGCAGCTTGAGACGCCGGGAAGTCAAAGACAAAAGCCGGGGTTTGCTGACCGATTTTCGGCTCGACACCGACACTGAATAACAGTTGTAGCAAGGTATCGCGATCCTGCTCAGGCTCGGCGATGTCTGCCAGCCCCAACCCAGCAGCGGCAACCTTCAAATCAGCCATACTCCCTTCCAGTGGGCACACTCCGAGTACATCCACAAAGGCTTGCTGGTAGGTCATCCGCTCGGCTTGGCCGAATTTCAATACTTGTTGCAGCAGATCATCCATCTCGTCCATCAGGGCGTGGTGATCAAAACCCGGGCGGTACCATTCCAACATCGTAAATTCCGGGTTGTGGAAACGGCCCGACTCTTCATTGCGGAATGATTTGCAGATCTGGTAGATAGGCCCACTGCCAGCAGCGAGCAAACGCTTCATATGGAATTCAGGGCTGGTCATCAAATAGAGTTGCTGGCCATCGGCATACCCCGGCCCGACAAAGGTCGTCTGGAAAGTGTGGAGGTGGATATCCGTTACCGTGGCCTGGCTCATCGCTGGGGTATCAACTTCCATCACCTCGCGCTGGGCAAAAAAGTCACGGATCGTAGCAAGGGTTGCTGCACGCTGCCTAAGGCGGTTGATAGGTGCCGTGGGTTGCCAATGGGTAGTCATAGCCTGGGTTCTTCAACAAAGTTAGGGTGGATTGAAGCGCTATTTTACCCCAATACCCGTCCACCCGAAGTACAAATCATCACCAATATCCTGCTAATCCAGACGCATTTATTTAAGGGGGGAATAATTATGAAATATTATGAAAAATTATGATCAACAACCAACCAAGCCGTTCGCAAAACAAACACCAACAATAAATATAAAGTTAACAAACAAATCACAAGGGTCGCATTACTACAACATTGACCAAGAGAGCACTCATTTGCTTACGAGATAAATCCCGCTTTATTAGCCACTTAGCAATAAATGACGAAACACACTTTTAATGAGCCAGAAACAAATCACACATTTTATTTCGATTAATTAACAACCATAAAACATTACAAATTGTGACAATACTCACATTTCCTGTAATCACCTTATACTTTTGGGCTATTTCGTTTAAAAAGCCGCGTCTAAATCAAATTTTCTATCGATATTGTTTCATAGAATGCCCCTAGGATTTCAAGGTTAAGTACGCTCAGGCGTACTTTTTTAAATTTTATCGTCTTACCTCCGGAGGATAGCTGTGAAAACAATTACCACAGATATCGCTGTAATCGGCGCAGGTGGTGCAGGTCTTCGTACTGCCATCGCTGCTGCAGAAGCAAACCCAGACTTGGAAATTGCTCTTATTTCTAAAGTTTACCCAATGCGCTCTCACACTGTAGCTGCAGAGGGTGGCTCCGCTGCCGTCATCAAGGATGAGGATAGCTTGGACAACCACTTCAACGACACCGTTGGCGGTGGTGACTGGCTATGTGAACAGGACGTTGTTGAATATTTCGTAGAAAACGCAACCCGCGAGATGACCCAGCTAGAGCAATGGGGCTGTCCGTGGAGCCGTAAAGAAAATGGTGACGTGAACGTACGCCGCTTCGGTGGTATGAAGGTTGAGCGCACATGGTTTGCCGCGGATAAAACCGGCTTCCACATGCTGCACACCCTGTTCCAGACGTCTATCAAATACGATCAAATCAAGCGTTTCGACGAATACTTTGTTGTAGACCTACTTGTTGAAGAAGGTGAAGTGCAGGGTCTTGTGGCTATCCACATGGCCGAAGGTGAGTTGATCTGCATTAAAGCGAAGTCTGTTGTTCTTGCAACAGGTGGTGCTGGCCGCGTTTACAACTGTAACACCAACGGCGGTATCGTAACTGGTGACGGCATGGCTATGGCCTTCCGCCACGGTGTACCTCTGCGTGACATGGAGTTCGTTCAGTACCACCCAACTGGCCTACCAGGTACAGGTATCCTGATGACCGAAGGTTGTCGTGGTGAGGGCGGTATCATCGTCAACAAGAACGGCTACCGTTACCTACAAGACTACGGCATGGGCCCAGAAACACCAGTTGGCCAGCCGAAGAACAAATACATGGAACTAGGTCCTCGTGACAAGGTTTCTCAGGCATTCTGGCACGAGCAGCAGAAAGGCAACACCATCAAGCACCCACTGGGTGACGTGGTACACCTTGACCTTCGCCACCTAGGTGAAGAGTACCTGCATGAGCGTCTTCCGTTCATCTGTGAGCTATCAAAAGCTTACGTTAACGTTGACCCAGCCAAAGAGCCGATCCCAATCCGCCCAACCGTTCACTACACCATGGGTGGTATCGAGACTGACAAGCACAACGAAACACGCATCAAGGGCCTATTCGCCGTTGGTGAATGTTCATCTGTTGGCCTGCACGGTGCTAACCGTCTAGGTTCTAACTCCCTTGCTGAGCTTGTGGTATTCGGTCGCCTAGCGGGTGAAGGTGCGGCAAAACGCGCTGAAGAATTCAAAGGCTGGAACGAAGCGGCTATCACAGCACAGGTTCAAGCAGTTCAAGACCGTATTGATGCCCTAATGGCTCAAGAAGGTGACGAGAACTGGGCTGACATCCGTACTGAAATGGGTCACTCCATGGAAGCAGGTTGTGGTATCTACCGCCAAGAAGACCTGATGCAGGCGACTATCGACAAGCTGGCCGAACTACGCGCTCGCTTCAAGAACATCAGCATCAAAGACAAAGGCAAGGTATTCAACACTGACTTGCTATACGCAATCGAAGTGGGTTACGGCCTAGAAGTTGCTGAAGCGATGGCTCACTCAGCTATCCAGCGTAAAGAGTCTCGTGGTGCACACCAGCGTCTTGACGATGGCTGCACAGAGCGTGACGACGTGAACTTCCTGAAACACACACTGGCGTTCTTCAACGGTGACGACGCACCTCGTATCGAGTACAGCGACGTAACAATCACCAAGTCTCAGCCAAAAGCCCGTCTATACGGTGCAGCGGCAGAAGAAGCGGCAGCGAAAGAAGCAGCCGAAGCGGCAGAGAAGAAAGGGGAGCAGGCGTAATGTCAGACAATCGCATCCAAAAAGTAGAAATTCTGCGTTATGACCCAGCGAAAGACGCAGAACCATACTTCGAAATGTTCGAAGTACCGTTCAACGAAACCATGTCTGTGCTTGATGCACTAGGTTACATCAAGGACAACCTAGACAAAGATCTGGCTTACCGCTGGTCTTGCCGTATGGCAATCTGTGGTTCTTGCGGCATGATGGTCAACAAGGTGCCAAAACTGGCCTGTAAGACCTTCCTACGTGACTACCCGAACGGTCTGAAAATCGAAGCGCTGTCAAACTTCGCTATCGAGAAAGACCTTGTCGTTGACATGACGCCGTTCATCGAGCGCCTGGAAGCTATCAAGCCATACATCATCGGCAACGATCGCAAGCCTGAAGATGGTCCAAACAACCAGACGCCAGAGCAAATGGCGAAGTACAAGCAGTTTGCAGGTTGTATCAACTGTGGCCTTTGCTACGCAGCATGTCCTCAGTTCGGTCTGAACCCTGAGTTCATCGGCCCTGCAGCACTTACCCTGGCACACCGCTACAACCTAGACAGCCGTGACAACGGTTCTGATGAGCGTATGAAGCTGATCAACGGTGAAAACGGTGCATGGGGCTGTACGTTTGTTGGCTACTGTTCTGAAGTTTGTCCGAAGAGCGTAGATCCAGCAGCAGCGGTTAACCAAGGCAAAGTGGAATCTTCTAAAGATTTCGTTATCGCCATGATGAAACCTCAGGAGGCATAAGGATGAGCAATCGTAAACCTTACGTTCGCGAAATGAAGCGCACTTGGTGGAAGGATCATCCTTTCTACCGCTTCTACATGGTTCGTGAAGCAACTGTACTACCACTGATCTTCTTCACTATCTGCCTGACTTTCGGTCTTGGTAGCCTAGTGAAGGGCCCTGAAGCTTGGGCTGGCTGGCTTGAGTTCATGGCGAACCCAGTCGTTGTTGTACTGAACGTACTTGCACTGGCGGGTAGCCTGTTCCACGCACAGACTTTCTTCAGCATGATGCCTCAGGTTATGCCTATCAAACTGAAAGGCAAAACACTGGACAAGAAAGTTGTTGTTCTATCTCAGTGGGCTGCGGTTGCTGCAATTTCACTGTTCGTACTAGTTCTAGTTTAAGGAGAGCCACGTGGTTAATCTAAATCCTAAACGTTCTGACGAACCAGTATGGTGGGGTCTGTTCGGTGCTGGCGGTACTTGGTTTGCAATGCTGACACCTGTGACTGTACTGGTACTGGGTATCATGGTCCCACTGGGTATCCTAGACGCTGACGCAATGAGCTACGAGCGCGTTTCTGGCTTCGTAACCAGCTTCATCGGTGCACTATTTACTATCGCGACACTGGCTCTGCCAATGTGGCACGCGATGCACCGTCTGCACCACGGTATGCACGACCTGAAATTCCACACTGGTGTGGCAGGTAAAGTAGCATGCTACGCAGCGGCATTCCTTGTGTCTGCCCTAGCTGTGATTTTCGTGTTCATGATCTAATCGTGATTCGAAACGAAAAAAGCACCGCCTGGGCGGTGCTTTTTTTATGCCTGATAATCCCAGTGCTAGGGTAACAAGCATAAAAAAAGGTCGCCTCGGCGACCTTTTTTACAACCGGAAGCAGATTACTTCACACGGCCAACGTATTCCGCTGAACGGGTATCAACCTTGATCACTTCACCGATAGCGATGAATAGAGGTACACGTACAACCGCACCTGTTGATAGGGTTGCTGGCTTACCGCCTGTACCCTGAGTATCGCCTTTCAGGCCAGGATCAGTTTCAGTCACTTCAAGCTCAACGAAGTTTGGTGGCGTTACTGCGATTGGGTTACCGTTCCACAGTGTTAGCGTACAAGTGTTGTTCTCTACCAACCACTTCGCGTTCTCGCCTACCGCTTTTGCGTCTGCAGCAATTTGCTCGAACGTTTCATTGTTCATGAAGTGGTAGAACTCACCGTCGTTGTATAGGTAATCAAGATCAGTATCGATTACGTCTGCAGCTTCAACGCTTTCACCAGACTTGAAAGTCTTCTCCAGTACCTTGCCTGAAAGCAGCTTGCGGATCTTAACGCGGTTGAACGCCTGGCCTTTGCCTGGCTTAACAAATTCGTTTTCGATAATGACACATGGTTCATTATCTAGCATAATTTTCATTCCGCCGCGGAATTCATTGGTGCTGAAAGACGCCATTTTTATCCTCTTAACATCTTCGAGTTGTATTTAATGCCGCACATAATAACCCGAAACGCCTCATCTGTTGAGCAAAACTGGCTGAATGATCTTGCTAATGCGATATCTGATCCGATTCAACTGCTAAATAACCTGAAAATCGATCCCGCCCCGTGGGCAGAAGGCTTGGCGGCCCGGAAATTATTTGCGCTGCGTGTCCCTATGAGCTTTGTCGATAGAATGGAAGTTGGCAACCCCAATGACCCGCTATTGCGCCAGGTATTACCGCTGGCTGAAGAGTTCGAGGTTCATCCTGGCTACTCGCAGGACCCACTCGAAGAGCAAGACAACACTATTCCCGGCTTGCTCCACAAGTACAAAAACCGGGCACTGATGATTGTCAAAGGCGGCTGTGCGGTCAACTGCCGCTACTGTTTCCGCCGTCATTTTCCGTATCAGGATAACCAGGGTGGAAAACGCAACTGGCAAGCCGCACTGGATTATATGGCGACCCAGCCGGACATCAACGAAATCATCCTGTCCGGCGGCGATCCGCTGATGGCCAAAGACAGCGAAATGGCCTGGCTAATCGATGCCATCGCAGCCATTCCACATATCAAGCGGTTGCGCATCCACTCCCGCCTGCCAGTGGTGCTACCATCCCGCATCACCCCGGAACTATGCCAAATGCTGGCCCAGAGCCGCCTTCAGGCCGTGTTGGTCACCCATATCAACCACGCCAACGAGATTAATGCAGAGCTTATACAGGCGATGCAGGCGCTAAAACAGGCCGGTGTCACCTTGCTCAACCAAGGGGTGCTGCTCAAAGGTGTCAACGATTCAGTAGACACCCTGACCCAGCTCAGTGAAGCGCTGTTCGATGCAGGTATCCTGCCCTACTATCTCCACGTATTGGATAAGGTCCAGGGCGCGGCGCACTTTATGGTCGGCGACCACACTGCCCGCCAGTTGATGGCCGGTTTGATGGAAAATGTTTCCGGCTATATGGTGCCCAAACTCACCCGCGAAATCGGTGGCCGCCGCAGCAAAACCCCGCTGGATTTGCGTCTCGAGTAACCCTATTCCAACGACAGTGACTTATCCACCCTCTGCAGTGCAGGTTTGCACTGCAGTCGCCTCTGAAACTCCCCCCTCCAAATGTACAGCAATATAACAAATAGCCACCTTTTAGGTGCTCAAAGTCAACCTTCAAGCCGACACTTGCCACAAGTCATATAAGTGATTGTTTTTAATTGATTTATTACTGTGCAGCTTTTCAAGCTTTTTACCTAGTAAGCTCGCCACAGCTCAAAAGGTCATTTTTTTGGCCAAAATCTCCAACATGATCAGCAAATAATCTTGTGATCAGATAAAACCTGAACAAGTATTTAGCTCATCACAGTAAAAATAGATTTAAGGATATAACTAATTGATAATAAATAATTTAATATCACGTACAGCTTTTTTTGCTTTTTACCAAGCAAACCCAACACAACCAAAAATAACATAGCAGGCCAACTGGTAATGTATTGAGCAAATATTTTGATGGATGCGATTAAAAAAGATCATCGCCAAATCGCTCGCTTTTTAAACCAAGTAAGCGCATAGTCGCGCTCCAATCTGCTGGCGAGGAAGGCAGCCAAACTTCACGCCCTGCAGGCTATCCATCACCTTATTAATGAGTAACGCAATGAAAATTGGCATTCTCTCCCAGAACGAAAACCTGTACTCAACCCGCCGCCTGCGCGAAGCCATTGAGCAGCGCGGCCATGAAGCTGTGATCATCAACGCATTGCGTTGTTATATGAATATCAACTCGGTCAAGCCGTCGATTCACTTCGAAGGCCAAGATCTGACTGGCTTTGATGCCATTATTCCGCGTATTGGTGCGGATATTACTTTTTACGGCTGTTCGGTACTGCGCCAGTTCGAAATGATGGATGTGTTCTCGGTGAACCCATCGATTGCGATTTCGCGTTCTCGGGACAAGCTACGTTCGCTGCAGTTACTCAGCCGCAAAGGCGTCGGCATGCCAATTACCGGCTTTGCCAGCAAACCCGATGATGTGCCGGATCTGATCAAAATGGTCGGCGGTGCGCCGCTGGTGATCAAACTGCTGGAAGGCACCCAGGGTATTGGCGTGGTATTGGCCGAGACCCAAAAAGCCGCCGAGAGCGTGATTGAGGCCTTTATGGGGCTCAAAGCCAACATCATGGTGCAAGAATTCATTGAAGAAGCCGGTGGTGCCGATATCCGCTGCTTTGTTATCGGCGACAAAGTGATTGCCGCAATGAAACGCCAAGGCGCAGAAGGCGAGTTCCGCTCCAACCTGCACCGTGGTGGTAGTGCATCATTAATCCGTATTACGCCGGAAGAACGCAAGACTGCCGTCGCCGCCGCAAAAGCCATGGGGCTAAGCGTTGCCGGGGTTGATTTACTGCGCTCCAACCGCGGGCCATTGGTGATGGAAGTGAACTCCTCGCCAGGCTTGGAAGGCATTGAAGGGGCAACCGGCAAAGACATTGCCGGCATGATTGTGGAATACATAGAGAAAAATGCCGGTAAAAAAAGCCGCCGCAATTCTCACCAGTAATTCCCTCTTGCCTAGCGACATACATAGAACACCGATGAAAAGCAGCCCCCGGGCTGCTTTTTTCATCAACTTACATATCAATTACAGGAGCAGCAGCCATCATGTGGCTTGATATCACGCCCTTTGCCTGGCCAGCCCTTTTGCAATGTGCCATCTGCGGTACGGTGATTGGGGTCGAGCGCCAAATCAGGGGTAAACCGGTCGGGATCCGCACCTCGACCCTCATCATCATGGGGACCTACTTTTTCATTACCCTGGGTGAGACGCTATCAACAAACAACGCCGATATTTCGCGGGTCATGGCGCAAGTGATCACCGGTATCGGTTTTCTCGGCGCCGGCGTCATGATGACCAGGGACGGGCAAATCCATGGCGTTACCTCTGCAGCCGTTGTATGGATGCTGGCCGCCCTTGGGATCACCATTGGGCTGGGTTATGGCCAGACCGCTGTGATCATGACCGGTATCGTGGTGTCGATTTTGCTCGGTGTCGATAAGCTGGAAAATAGCCTACGAATCTTGCGTAAGGGGGTCCACGCCCACCTGAGCGACCGGCGTCAACTGAAGAAGGTCAAACGCCATCACCAAGAAAGAGGTGAAATGTCTGGTGCAGGGGAAAGTGCTGCGGAGTTCACAACTGCAGTGAGCGACTCCGTTTTAAAGGAAGCAGTACCAGAAAAAGCGCCTATGAAGCAGCAAAGTTAACAGCCCATCGACATGTACAGCAATGTGGATATAAAACTGCTTTTTGGTGAGCACTATGAGCACCTAGTTCAAAAACCTCCCCCACCAAAGCTAAGCAACTGATTTTAAGTAAATAAATTAGCATTCAGCTTTTTCGGCTTTTTCCCTGACAAACTCATCCCTGTCGTTTTAGCCATTTTCAGGCAGGGCTCTGGGAAAAAGCCGCTTTTCCTGTACAGCTTTTGATTGAAATAACAGCTAAAAGCAAACCAAAACTCACCCGCATTGAAAAACACCGATGAACAAGCTTAAATTATTGATATTAAATAATTTAATTTACGTACAGCTTTTCTGGCTTTTTACCAAGTGAACTTAAGCGAGCAATTTACTATGGATTTCGCCATCAAGCCCCTCTGTTCAAGGAACCTTATCACCCAGACCTCTCCTGACGCACAATGCGATCAGCTTAATAACCATTAATCACCAAAAAGCAGTACAATATCAGCGTTGTTCGTTGAGAGCAAACCAGCCAATCTTAAGGTATTGATATTAAAGAATATTAATTACGTACAGCTTTCTAAGCTTTTTCTCTGGTAAGCTCATAATGGGAAAAATACGTCCCACAGAGTAATACCTCCCTTATTCCAGCCATAAAAAAACGGAGGCTTTCGCCTCCGTTTTTAAGTTTTACAGGTATCTCAGTGAGATAGGGGTATTACATCATACCGCCCATGCCACCCATACCACCCATACCGCCCATATCAGGCATTGCAGGAGCATCTTTCTGAGGTAGGTCTGTAACCATCGCTTCAGTGGTGATCATCAGGCCAGCAACAGAAGCCGCGAACTGCAGTGCAGAACGGGTTACTTTTGTTGGGTCCAGGATACCCATTTCAATCATGTCGCCGTATTCGCCAGTCGCAGCGTTGTAGCCGTAGTTTGCTTCACCCGCTTTCACGTTGTTAGCAACAACAGACTCTTCATCGCCTGCGTTCTTGGTGATTTGGCGGATAGGCGCTTCCATTGCACGTAGTGCAACTCGGATACCTACGTTCTGCTCTTCGTTGTCGCCCTGTAGGTCAACCACTTTAGAAGCAGCACGGATAAGTGCAACACCACCACCAGCAACAACGCCTTCCTCTACCGCTGCACGGGTTGCGTGTAGGGCATCTTCAACGCGGTCTTTCTTCTCTTTCATTTCAACTTCAGTTGCAGCACCGACTTTAATCACTGCAACACCGCCTGCTAGCTTAGCAACGCGCTCTTGTAGTTTCTCTTTGTCGTAGTCTGACGTTGCTTCTTCGATTTGCTGGCGGATCTGAGCAACACGGCCGGCAATCATTTCTTCTTCGCCAGTACCGTCGATGATTGTAGTGTTTTCTTTAGTGATAGAAACACGCTTCGCCTGACCTAGGTCTTCAAGCTGAACTTTTTCTAGCTCAAGGCCAATTTCTTCAGAAATCACTGTACCCGCAGTCAGTACCGCGATGTCTTGTAGCATTGCTTTGCGGCGGTCACCGAAACCTGGCGCTTTAACCGCAGCCACTTTCACGATACCGCGCATGTTGTTCACAACTAGCGTTGCCAGTGCTTCACCTTCAACATCTTCAGCAATGATAAGCAGTGGACGAGACGCTTTCGCTACACCCTCAAGTGCTGGTAGCAGCTCACGGATGTTCGATACTTTCTTGTCGATTAGCAGGATGAATGGGTTTTCCAGATCAACGCTGCCCGCTTCTTGGTTGTTGATGAAGTAAGGAGACAGGTAACCACGGTCGAACTGCATACCTTCAACAACATCTAGCTCGTCGTGTAGCGCCTGGCCTTCTTCAACAGTGATAACTCCATCACGGCCAACTTTTTCCATCGCTTCAGCAATGATGTTACCTACGGTCGCATCAGAGTTAGCAGAAATAGTACCAACCTGGGCAATCGCTTTGGTGTCGGCACATGGTACAGACAGGGCTTTTAGCTCTTCTACTGCCGCAACAACAGCTTTGTCGATACCGCGCTTCAGATCCATCGGGTTCATACCCGCAGCAACCGCTTTAAGACCTTCGTTTACGATAGCCTGTGCAAGAACTGTTGCCGTAGTTGTACCGTCACCCGCCGCGTCATTCGCTTGTGAGGCAACTTCTTTAACCATTTGTGCGCCCATGTTCTGGAACTTGTCTTCCAGCTCGATTTCGCGCGCAACAGATACACCGTCTTTAGTGATAGTCGGTGCACCGAATGATTTGTCCAGTACCACGTTACGGCCTTTAGGGCCCAGTGTTACTTTTACTGCGTCAGCCAGAACGTTGACACCTTCTAGCATTTTGATACGTGCGTCGTTACCAAATTTAACGTCTTTTGCAGCCATGTCTTTCTTCCTTTCTTAATTCTTTATTCGAGGTGAACGGATTATTCAACGATTGCCATGATGTCGTTTTCAGACATGATCAGGACTTCTTTACCGTCGATCTTTTCAGTCTTCGTGCCGTAGCCTTCAGCAAAGATCACAGTATCACCAACTTTAACGTCCAGCGGCTGAACCGTGCCGTTCTCTAGAATGCGGCCATTGCCTACAGCCAGTACTTTACCGCGAGTCGATTTTTCAGCAGCAGAGCCTGTTAGCACGATGCCACCAGCAGACTTAGATTCAACTTCTTGGCGCTCAACGATAACTCGGTCATGTAAAGGACGAATGTTCATCGGTCGTCTCTCCTGATTTTGGTAATATCCATAGATTAATAAGGTAAACGCAAAACGTTTACTTTTTCTGATACATAAACATGTTGGGTCTTTTTTTGAGAACCCAAGTCCTGCAGCGCTATTTTTTCAAAATTTTCTGACAGAATTTTTGCCCGATCACACTCTTTGCATTAGGGTAAGCGGGCATTCTTTTCCCGAGACGACCATGGCAGACAACAACCAGCCAGATTTGACACGGGCTCAGAGCAGCAGGCCTGACAAACACGGGCTGCTCTCCGAGCCAATCCCAGATGTCCTCAAGCGCCTGACGGTACCGATGATCTTCGGTATGGTGGCGATTTTAATGTTCAATCTGGTCGATACCTTTTTTATATCCCTGCTTGGCACCGAAGCGCTGGCAGCGGTAAGCTTTACCTTCCCGATCACCTTTGCCATCAACTGTATTACCATGGGGATCAGTGTCGGGATTTCCACCAGCATCGGCCGCCTGCTCGGTAGCGGTGATACCCGCAGCGCGGCTCGGCTGACCACCCACGGCCTACTGCTGGCCGTGATTATGATGGTACTTGCCTCGACGTTAGGTGTGCTGACTATCGTGCCGCTGTTTAGCCTGATAGGTGCGCGGGCGGACTTGCTGCCTATCATCAACGACTATATGTCTATCTGGTACCTGGCGATTCCGCTACTGGTGATCCCGATGGCGGGCAACAGTGCTATCAGGGCTACCGGTGATGCCAAAACCCCGGCCAAGATCATGATCCTTGCCGGTGCGATCAACGGCGCGCTGGATCCCTTATTGATCTTCGGCATCGGGCCATTTCCTGAACTTGGGGTGAAAGGGGCGGCCATTGCTAGCGGGATCAGTTGGGCCTTTGCCCTAGCCGGTTCGCTGCATGTGCTTATCAAGCGCGAGAAACTGGTTGCGCCACCGCAGTTATCCCGCCTATTGAATGACTGGCGGCAAATCCTGCAAATCGGGACCCCGGCAGGGCTATCCAATGCCCTCAACCCGCTGTCAGGAACCTTGCTGATGGCCCTGCTGGCTATCCAAGGCACCACTTCCGTGGCAGCCTATGGCGCTGCGATGCGGATAGAGTCCATCCTGATCACCGTGATGATGGCTTTGGGCTCAGCCCTGATGCCATTCATGGCGCAGAACCTCGGCGCTGACAAGCCGCTGCGGGCCTTTGCAGCCCTGTTTACGGCAATGCGCTTTGCCATTATATTCCAGCTGCTGATTTTCATCATGATGGTGCCGCTGAGCTGGCCGCTGTCATCGATGTTCAGCCAAGACCCGGCGGTACAGTCGCAGCTGTGGCACTATCTGGTCGTTGTCCCGGCTAGCTATGGCCTGCAAGCGGTCTGCATGTTGCTGATCAGTGCCCTCAACGCGATGCACCGCCCGGTAGATGCCTTGATCTGGAACCTGCTACGCCTATTTGCCCTACTGCTGCCGCTGGCTTGGCTAGGCAGTGCCCTTCACGGTACCAAGGGGCTGTTTGCCGGCATTGCAATCGCCAATGCGCTAAGCGGCCTGGCAGCCTATCTATACGCCCTCAGACTTCGCCGGCGCTGGCATCAAGAGCCAGCCAACAAATAGGTAAATTAATCCGCTGTTACAAATATGAACAGCATTAACAAAAAAGACAGCCGAGGCTGTCTTTTTTTATGTCCTTTGTTGCAATGTACTATGGCACTTAGCGCAGACGCGGTTTGTCGTCATCATCCTTGTTGCCGTCTTTGCGTTCGAACTCTCCGTCGAACACATCTCCGTTCTGGCCACGGTCTTGGCCATTAGGGCCAAATGGGCCGCCTTGCTGACCAAACGGGTCTTGCTGATCGAACCCTTGGCCCGGACCGAAACCAGCACTGAAACCGGCACCGGATGACATGCTTTGCACCTTGACCCGGCTCATCAATTGCTTGGCGAGCCAAGCACGTGGGCCCGGTAGCAATACCGCCATACCCATCGCATCGGTCATGAACCCCGGCGTTAGCAACAGCACACCCGAGACGGCAAGCATCACCCCTTCCACGATTTGCTGGGCAGGCAACTCCCCTTTCTGCAAGCGGCTTTGCACCGACATCAGAGTCGCGATGCCCTGGCTACGCACCAGCGAAGCACCGACGACCGCCGTCACCAGCACCAGTCCCACTGTCGGCCACAGGCCGAGGAAACCACCGACCTGGATGAACAGGGCGATTTCGACAATCGGCACGACAATAAACAAAAACAGTAATATCGGAAACACAGTTTTCCCCTTGCTGGTGAGCAGTAATTTGAGTCAAGTTGTAACACATTGGTGTCACACTACAGAAATCTCTTCGGCTTATAACAAATATTGGGAGCAGACAGCCATTTTTCAACTCTTTTCTATAGGGTTTCAATGTAACGATTGATTACAATAAAACTGCTGCGATTAATCCAACACCAATTTCACATTTTGTCATATTTGGTCATTTTTAATCATAAAGCATGGGTGAGTTATTAACAGTGTTTGTGAGCAAGATCTCGTTTCTGTGCAAATGTTTTCAGTCCATTTAAAAAAGTGATCTGGGTTATGTTTTTACCCCTAAAGGGGAGTATTATCGGCAGCAGACAATAGGTGTCAGGTACGATCATCTAGCCAAACTCTCTGCGGAATGGATTCTAAAGTTTCAGAATTGGCTCAATATTTGAATTTAATTAGCAGATTCCACTAAGGCTACGTCATGTCTCAGATGATTGATCTAGAAAAAAATGAAGCAATGGTAAACAACGTTGCAACTCGTATCGAAGAAGATCTACTAGGCGAACGCCAAGTTCCAGCCGACGCTTACTGGGGTATCCACACCCTACGTGCTGTAGAGAACTTCAATATCTCTAAAACTACAATCTCTGACGTTCCAGAGTTCGTTCGCGGTATGGTTTTCACCAAGAAAGCAGCTGCAATGGCGAACAAAGAACTGGGCGTTATCCCATCAGAAGTTGGCGAATACATCGTTAAAGCGTGTGATGTGATCCTTGAAACAGGTAAGTGCATGGATCAATTCCCGTCAGACGTATACCAAGGCGGTGCCGGTACTTCTGTAAACATGAACACCAACGAAGTTATCGCAAACCTTGCTCTTGAGCTAATGGGCAAAGAGAAAGGCGAGTACGACATCGTTAACCCGAACGACCACGTTAACAAGTCTCAGTCGACTAACTGTGCTTACCCTACTGGTTTCCGTGTAGCGGTATACAACAGCATCATGACTATGCTTGAAGCTCTTGAGTACCTAAAAGGTGCTTTCGATGCGAAAGACAAAGAATTCGCTGATGTACTGAAAATGGGCCGTACCCAGCTTCAGGACGCAGTACCTATGACTGTAGGCCAGGAATTCCACGCGTTCGGCGTACTAATCAAAGAAGAAATCAAAAACCTTCAGTACACAGCGCAACTGCTTCTAGAAGTAAACCTAGGTGCAACCGCTATCGGTACTGGCCTAAACGCGGCAACAGGTTACCAGGAACTTGCAGTACAGCGCCTAGCTGAAGTGACTGGCCTACCTTGTGTACCAGCAGAAGACCTAATCGAAGCAACCTCTGACTGTGGTGCTTACGTAATGGTTCACGGTGCACTTAAGCGTACCGCGGTTAAACTGTCTAAGATCTGTAACGACCTGCGCCTTCTTTCTTCAGGTCCTCGTGCTGGTCTTAACGAAATTAACCTACCAGAAATGCAAGCTGGCTCTTCTATCATGCCAGCGAAAGTAAACCCAGTTGTGCCAGAAGTGGTAAACCAGGTTTGCTTCAAAGTCATCGGTAACGATACAACCATCACTTTCGCGGCAGAAGCGGGCCAGCTACAGCTGAACGTTATGGAGCCAGTGATCGGTCAGGCACTGTTCGAGTCTATCGAAATCCTGAAGAATGCGTGTATCAACCTACGTGACAAGTGTATCGACGGCATCACTGTGAACAAAGAAGTATGTGAAAGCTTCGTGTTCAACTCTATCGGTATCGTGACTTACCTAAACCCATTCATTGGCCACCACGAAGGTGACATTGTAGGTAAGATCTGTGCTGAAACCGGTAAGAGTGTCCGTGAAGTGGTTCTAGAGCGTGGTCTTCTAACTGAAGAGCAGCTAGACGACATCTTCTCGGTACAGAACCTGATGCACCCAGAATACAAGGCTAAGCGTTACAACTAAGTTGTAACCAATAAACAGCCCGGCGGATTTTCAGGATGAGGATCCGCCTTTTTTTGCTACAGATTTCCCCCTTTTATTTTTTTAACTTTAAGACAGGACAATCATATGGTTGGTGTAGAACTATTAGTCGTTCTCGCGTTCATTTTCTTGGGCGCCCGAATTGGTGGTATTGGTATTGGTCTGGCAGGTGGCGCCGGTGTTATCGTGCTTTCCCTGCTGTTGGGTATGCCAACAAGCCAAAGCTATATCCCAATTGACGTAATCCTTATCATCATGTCTGTTATCACTGCAATCGCTGCTATGCAGGTTGCCGGTGGTATGGATTGGCTGGTTGAACTAGCCGAAAACTTCCTACGTAAGAACCCGAAGCGTATTACTTTCTACGCACCTATCGTGACTTACCTGATGACCCTAATGGCAGGTACTGGCCACACGGCGTTCTCAACGCTTCCAGTTATCGCTGAAGTAGCAAAAGAGCAAGGTATCCGTCCTTCACGTCCGCTATCTATCGCTGTTGTTGCTTCTCAAATCGCGATCACCGCATCGCCTATCTCCGCAGCGGTTGTCTTCTTCTCTGGCATTCTTGAACCGCTCGGAGTGGGCTACCTAACCCTACTGGCTATCTGTATCCCAACAACCTTCATCGCATGTATGGTTGGTGCGTTCGTTGCTAACTTCCTAGGTTGTGAGCTAAAAGATGACGTTGTTTACCAGGAGCGTCTGGAGAAAGGCCTGATCAAGCTACAGGGTTCAACCAAGCGTGAAATCCCAGCTTCTGCCAAGAAAGCGACCTTCATCTTCCTAGGCGCTATCCTAATCGTTGTTGCTTACGCTGCGGCTATCTCTGGCTCTGTTGGCCTAATCGAAAACCCAGCCCTAGGCCGTAACGAAGCTATCATGACATTCATGCTGGCGGCAGCAGCGGCTATCGTGTTCACGACTGGCATCGATGCAGCGAAAATCCCAGCGGCACCAACATTCCGCTCTGGTATGACAGCATGTGTATGTGTACTTGGTGTTGCATGGCTTGGCTCTACGTTCGTAAACGGCCACGTTGACGGCATCAAAGAAGTAGCGGGCTCCCTACTGAGCGACTACCCATGGATGCTAGCACTGGTTCTATTCTTTGCTTCTATGCTGCTTTACTCTCAGGGCGCAACGACAACTGCGCTAATGCCTGCAGCATTGGCTATCGGTGTTGCTCCGCTAACAGCTATCGCTTCTTTCGCGGCAGTAAGTGCGCTATTCGTACTACCGACTTACCCAACGCTACTTGCAGCCGTTGAGATGGATGACACAGGTTCTACCCGTATCGGTAACCTAGTCTTCAACCACCCATTCTTCATCCCGGGTGTGGTTACTATCGCAACGTCTGTAGCGCTAGGCTTCGTATTCGGTGGCATCATCCTGTAATTAAGGATAATTGCTCCCTATCAAGGTCGCCTACGGGCGGCCTTTTTTATTGCCTGAGGCATTAGGCATTAGGCATTAGGCATTAGGCATTAGGCATTAGGCATTAGGCATTAGGCATTAGGCATTAGGCATTAGGCATTGTGAGCACCTACTAACAGCAATCAAGTAATAAATGAATTTAGTCAGGCAGTGTATGATTTAGGCGCACGAAAATAACTCGGTTTTGACAACCAAGAGAAGCGAAAGTATAGGATATGAAAAGTGTGGTTCAGGATTCGAACCGAGAAGAAAGGTTACAATAGAAATTTAATGTCTCCGCCCCATCCTAGGGCGAAGACAGAGAACAAATACGGATTCCCGACGTATTTGCTCATTCCGGTGGTGACGTCAATCCCAACATCCCGACCGGATTCATGTCTCTTTTTGCTACAGAGCAGGCCAAGACAGGAAAGCCTGCCCACTAATAGTAGTCATTGAGGCAACTTGGTGATAGAGGTAAAAGCGTTATGCAGCGATGCAAAAATGGTATGAAGTTAGACGACCTGCGCACCCTGATTGCGATTGCCCAACACGGAAGTTTCAGAGCAGCCGCCAGTGCATTAGATATTCCCCCAACGACCCTGAGCCGAAGGCTCCAGCGGTTGGAAGATACCCTGGGTAGCCAACTGGTGATCCGGGACAGCCGCAATGTGTCGCTGACCCCGCTTGGCCGCGACTACTTCGAGCGTTGCCAACCGTTGCTGGCACAACTCGAGTCCGCGACCGCCGAGCTGCACGACAGCAGCCATAAAGAACCGCAGGGCGCGCTGCGCGTCTCCGCGCCGGTCGGCCTACTGACGTATCGGCTAATGCCGCTATTCAACCAGTTCCTTGCCCAGTACCCGGCAATCTCCCTGTCTCTGACCCATCTGTCCAACCAGCACCATGACTACAGCCCAGAGCAGTATGATGTGGTCTTTCGTGTCGGCCAGCAGCCAGACTCCAGTTTTGCCGCCGCCAATATCGGCGAGTCACAGCGGGTACTGGTCGCCAGCCCGGCCTATCTTGCCAGCCAGGGAGCACCGGCCCATCCGGACGAACTCAACGACCATGCCCGTCTCGCCAGCGTACCGGAGTTTGAGTGGGCACTAACTAACAAGAAGAACAGCCAGGAAACCATCTGGATTAACTCACCAGTCAAGATGGCTATTGCCGATCTCAATAGCATCAAACAAGCCGCCATCCAGGGGCTGGGGATCGCCAGCCTGCCCAACTATGTCGTCGCCGATGCCATTGCCACAGGCCAACTATCGAGCATGATGGAAAACTGGTACTCGCCGCCCCGTCCTATCTACATGCTCTACCAGCGCTTGGGCTATGTCCCTGCCCATATCCAGATCTTCACTGACTTCATGCGTGATGCGCTCGACAATAGCCAGCAGGCTATCGCAAGCAAATGAAACCAAACACTGATTAACTCGGTCTGACAGAGTATAGTTAATTCATGGCGCACGATTTCGCTGCGCCAAACTAGCTGTTCTTTCCCTGCCGCCGCTTTTGGTAGGGCAACTCATAGACGAGCCAGATTTAATGACGCTATTACAAAGACTTCAATGTGCAGCAGGCCAGTTCGCATGGCGCCGGACATTACCCCTGCTTGCCTTGCTCAGCCTGTTGGTGCTCAGCCTACCGGCTTCGGCCCTAAAACTGCCGGGCTTCAGCAGTTCACCCAATAGCTTTGTTGCTGTTGATGAAGCCTTCAGCTTCAACTTCACCCAGCAAGGCGATCAAGTTTATCTCGACTGGCAAGTCAAGCCAGGCTACTACCTCTACCAACACCAGTTGTCTGTCAGTTCGGACACGGCAACCCTGGGCACGGTTTATATCCCCGCAGGCAAGCCTTACCACGACGAGTTCTTTGGTGAGGTCAACATCTATACCGAACCACTGACCCTGACTGTCCCTGTGGTGCAAGCCGCCGATACCGATACCCTGATTGTCCGCTACCAGGGCTGCGCCGAAGCCGGCTTCTGTTATCCGCCGGAGGTCCGCCAAGTTCCGCTTAGTGCCGTTATGGCCGCCGCCAATGCCGCACCTGTTACACCACCTGCAACAGGCAACCAAGCGCCTCAGCAAACCGGCGCCGAAAGCAATGTAAGTACAAACTCACAGCCTATGTCCGCAACCAGCGCACCAGCTTCCGAGCAGGACAAGCTAGCCAGCGACTTGGCCGATCAATGGTGGACGCCGTTGGTCTTCCTAGCACTGGGGATTGGTCTTGCTTTCACCCCCTGCGTGCTGCCGATGTACCCAATCCTAAGCGGTATCGTGCTTGGCAACGGGCAGCTCAGCCACGGCCGGGCCTTCCGCCTTGCCTTTATCTACGTCCAGGGTATGGCGCTGACCTATACCCTTCTCGGCTTGGTGGTCGCCTCTGCGGGGATGCAGTTCCAAGCCGCGCTGCAACACCCGTATATCCTGGTTGGCCTGAGCGTACTGTTCGTCGCGCTGGCAATGTCGATGTTCGGCATGTACACGCTGCAACTGCCGAGCAGCGTCCAGACTTGGCTCAACGGCCTGAGCAACAAACAGCAAGGCGGTAGCAGTGGCGGCGTATTCGCTATGGGGGCTATCTCCGGGTTGGTCTGTTCACCATGCACCACCGCGCCGCTGTCCGGTGCCCTGATCTATGTCGCCCAGAGTGGTGATTTGCTGACGGGGGCTGTGGCTCTTTATGCTCTCGCTATAGGTATGGGGATCCCGCTCATCCTTGCCGCGATGTTCGGCAACAAGCTGCTGCCGAAAGCGGGCAACTGGATGAACCATGTCAAAGCCTTCTTCGGCTTTGTCCTGCTGGCCGTACCGCTGTTCCTGCTTGAGCGTATCCTGCCGGGCTTCCTGATGCCTTACCTGTGGTCGCTGCTCGGTATTGCCGCCTTTGGCTGGCTCTACCATGTCAAAAACACTCTGGCAGTATCATGGCGCAGCAGCACGCTAGCCGTGGTAGCGATTGTCGGCCTGTTTATCTCGGTTCAACCGCTATATCCATTACTTACGGGCAACAGCCCCCCTGTCGCTGCCAAAGAGGAAGTGAAAGTAGAATTCAGGCGCGTCAGCAATATCGATGACCTGGCCCTCGCGCTTGAAGAAGCCAAAGCCAGACAGTTACCGGTGATGTTGGATTTCTATGCCGACTGGTGCGTAGCCTGTAAAGAATTCGAGAAGTACACCTTCCATGACCCGGCAGTGGCCAAGCAGCTTGGCAACTTTGTCTTGCTGCAAGCCGACGTCACCCAGAGCTCGCCGGCCGATATCGAGCTGCTGCAGGAAATGGATGTACTCGGCCTGCCGACTTTAGATTTCTGGGATAGCCAAGGAAACCGGATGGAAGGCGCCCGCCTAACCGGCTTTATGAAAGCCGAGCCTTTCCTTGCACACCTAACCAACCACCAGCTAGCCCGTTAAGCGTAGCGGGCTAACAGCCACGATTTGAGCAGCGGTTTCCTCTCCCGGAAACCGTTTCTCACAGCTCCGAAATACCCTACTCCGCCTGCTTACCCTAACGCTTTGACCACCTTTTCTCTCGCTACGGCACTGCCGGTTACACCGCACTGACAAACTGGTCTGATCCAGTTCAGATCTTGAGTGTTAACAAATTGATCTAGTCTTAAGGCAGTGATAGCGTTATTAAAAACAACAAAATGTGATTGCCATGGACGCCCAGTACACGATAGTGATTGCCGATGACCACCCGCTGTTCCGTAATGCACTGTTTCAATCCGTGCATATGGCGATCAGCGGGGCCAACCTGCTCGAAGCTGACTCGCTCGACAGCCTGCTGACCTTGCTCGACAAAGAGGACGATGTCGACCTGCTCCTGCTTGATCTGAAAATGCCCGGTGCCAACGGCATGTCGGGGCTGATCCAGCTCCGCAGCCAGTACCCTGACCTGCCAATTGTAGTGATTTCCGCCAGTGAGGAACCCAGCGTGATCCGCCAGGTACGCAGCCACGGCGCGTTTGGTTTTATCCCCAAATCCAGTGATATGCGGGCACTGATCAGCTCGCTCAACCAGGTGCTTGATGGCGAACCGGTGTTCCCGGAAGGGCTCGGCGAGGATAACGATGAATTGACCGAGCTAACCGATAAAATTGCCGCCCTCACCCCGCAGCAGTACAAGGTACTGGGGATGCTGTCCGACGGCTTGCTCAACAAGCAAATCGCCTATGAACTCAATGTCTCCGAAGCAACCATCAAAGCCCATATGACCGCCATTTTCCGCAAGCTTGGGGTCAAGAACCGCACCCAGGCAGTAATCTTGCTGCAGCAGATGGACATTAACCCGTAATTTTTTTCATTACCCTGTTAGACTTTTGGCTAATGTAACATTTTCACAACATCCTCAATTTCCGCCTGACTTCACAAAATCGCTGCTAAGCCAGCGATTTTGCCGTTTTTTCCTCGACTAAAGTTGCACTGTTTCCTTGACCATTCATTGCTATTGTCAATGCGTAACATTTCATTAACGTGATTTATGACGACGTGGAAGGAGAAGGCAATGGCGTTCGAATCAACAGAACATGCTCAAGCCTACTGGAAGGAAAACTTGGGAATTATGGGCACGCTGCTGGCCATCTGGTTTGTAGTGTCTTACGGCGCAGGCATCTTATTTGTCGATGCGCTCAACACCATTCAACTGGGCGGCTTCAAGCTTGGGTTTTGGTTTGCACAACAGGGGTCAATCTATACCTTTGTTGCCCTGATTTTTGTCTACGTAGCGCGTATGAATGCGCTCGACAAGAAATACAACGTACAAGAAGACTAGGGGTTTAGAACATGGATATTCAAACTTGGACGTTTATTCTCGTCGGCATCACATTCGCACTCTACATCGGTATCGCTGTCTGGGCCCGAGCCGGGTCAACCAGTGAGTTCTACGTCGCCGGTGGCGGTGTCCACCCGGTCGCCAATGGTATGGCGACAGCGGCAGACTGGATGTCGGCAGCCTCTTTCATTTCGATGGCCGGTATCATCTCATTCGTCGGTTACGATGGTGCGGTCTACCTAATGGGCTGGACAGGTGGCTACGTACTGTTGGCGCTATGTCTGGCACCTTACCTGCGTAAGTTTGGCCAGTTCACCGTGCCTGATTTTATCGGTGAGCGTTACTACTCCAAAACTGCGCGTATGGTGGCGGTCTTCTGTGCCATCTTCGTTTCCTTTACCTATGTTGCAGGCCAGATGCGTGGCGTGGGCGTGGTATTCTCACGATTCCTCGAGGTGGATATCAACCTAGGTATCATCATCGGTATGGGGATTGTGTTCTTCTATGCCGTACTTGGTGGCATGAAAGGCATCACTTATACGCAGGTGGCTCAGTTCTGTGTTCTCATTTTCGCCTTCCTTGTCCCGGCTATCTTCACTTCAATCATGATGACCGGCAATCCGTTCCCGCAAATTGGTATGGGGTCGACCATCTCAGGCACCAATGTCTACCTGCTGGATAAACTTGATGGCTTAACCGAGGAGCTCGGGTTTACCGCCTATACCGAAGGTAACAAGAGCATGGTGGATGTGTTCTTCATCTGTGCTGCCCTAATGGTTGGTACCGCAGGCCTGCCACACGTTATCATCCGCTTCTTCACGGTACCGAAAGTGCGCGATGCACGTATCTCTGCTGGTTGGGCACTACTGTTCATCTCATTGCTATACACCACAGCACCAGGTGTAGCTGCGTTTGCCCGTGTCAACATGATTGAGACCATCAATGGTCCTGACATGCAGGGTGTTGCTGCTGCAGATGCGCCAAGCTGGTATAAGAACTGGGAAAGTACCGGCCTAGTTGGCTGGGAAGACAAGAATGGCGACGGCAAGATGTTCTACTCGGGCGATGAGCGCAACGAGATGACCATCAACCGTGACATCATCGTACTGGCTTCTCCTGAGCTGGCGAAACTACCGAACTGGGTGGTTGCATTACTGGCAGCCGGTGGTCTGGCAGCCGCACTATCAACCGCAGCAGGCTTGCTACTGGTTATCTCGACCTCGATATCCCATGACTTGCTGAAGAAAGGCTTCAAGCCCAATATGACCGACAAACAGGAGCTGCTCGCCGCACGTCTCGCTGCCGTTGTCGCCATCGTGGGTGCGGGTTACCTCGGTATCAACCCGCCGGGATTCGTGGCACAGGTCGTAGCCTTCGCCTTCGGCTTAGCAGCAGCGTCCTTCTTCCCTGCGATTATCCTAGGCATCTTCTACAAGAAGATGAACAAAGAAGGGGCGATTGCCGGTATGCTGACAGGTATTGCCTTCACAGCCAGCTACATCATCTACTTCAAGTTCATCAACCCAGCAGCGAGCACACCGGAAAACTGGTGGTTCGGTATCAGCCCTGAGGGTATCGGTACGCTAGGTATGTGTGTGAACTTCGTGGTCTCGATTGTCGTGAACAAGTTTACGGCTGAAGTACCGAAAGATGTGCAGGATATGGTGGAGTCTATCCGCTATCCGAAAGGTGCTGGTGCTGCGCATGATCACTAATCAAACATCCTGAAAAGTAAACCAAAACGGAGCCTTTGTGGCTCCGTTTTTTTCGTACACAAATAACACTCTCTAACATGCAATTGAGAGCTACAGTTTTGCGCTCGCCTTCTGGTGCTGGTTAAGCAGTGCCCTCAACTTGAGTGGTTTGACCGGCTTACTGATAAAACTAAAACCGTGCCCTTCAATCATGGTCTTTGTCTCCTCGGTCCTATCGGCACTGATCACCGCGCCACGGAAACACTTACCGAGTTTCAGGGTGCATTGCTGCAGCACCTGCAAGCCAGTTTCTCCGTCGGTAAGGTGGTAATCACTCAAGATGAAATCAGGCTGCCAACCGTCAGCCAACTGCTGCATCGCGGCGGTGACCGTTTCGGCCAGGCGGATCTCGCACCCCCAGCGGGCCAGCAGGGTTTCCATCCCCAGCAAAATATCCGGCTCGTTATCGACGCACAGCACTTTGAGCCCAGCCAGTGGGGCAGGTGCTTTTTCTGCCAGCGCTGGTTTCTCCGGCGCTTCAACCAACACACCCCGCCTTACCCCGAGGGCAAATACCGTGCCCTTGCCCGGCCATGAGCGCAGCGACAGGGAGTGATCCAGCACCCGGCTGATCCCGCGGGCAATGGCAAGGCCTAGTCCCAAGCCGTGATCAACACCGCTGCGTTCGATGCGGGTAAACTCATCAAAAATATGGGCCTGCTTTTCCTCAGGAATCCCCGGGCCGTTATCCCACACCTCTACCTGCAACACACTGCCACTGCGGCGAACGCCTAACACCACCTTACCCTTCGGGTTATAGCGGAACGCGTTGGTCAGGAAGTTCTGCAGTGCCCGGCGCAGCAATTTTGGATCCGAGTAGATCACGGCATTGCAGGGGACAACTTCGAAGGTGATCCCCTGCTCACGGGCCAAGGCGCCGAATTCGGCACTGAGGGTATCAAGCACCTCGCTGATCCGAAACGCATGGACATTGACCTGCAATTTGCCGGACTCCAACCGGGAAACATCCAGCAAGTCTCCAATCAAGTCTTCCGCTGCACCAAGCGCGCTTTCAATATGGCGAGCCAGCTTGGCCGCTTCTTGCTCCTTTGCCACTTCCGCCAGCGAGGACGAAAATAGCCTTGCGGCATTGAGCGGCTGCATCAAATCATGGCTCACCGCCGCCAAAAACCGCCCTTTGGAATGGGCCTGCAGTTCAGCCTGCTGGGTGGCACTGACCAACTGGCGGTTAAGGCGTTCGAGTTCACTAGTCCGCTGCCTTACCCGCTCTTCCAAGGTTTCATTGGCTTCTTGCAGGGCTTTCTCAGCATTACGGAACTCGGTGATATCGGTAAAGCTCATCACGAAACCGCCGCCTGGCATCGGGTTGCCCTGCACCTCAATCACCTGCCCATCGGGACGAATACGTGAGGATGTATGAGCCGTACCGCGCTGCAGGTGCTCGACCCGCTTGGCAACATGGCCTTCAGGATCGCCCGGGCCACAAAGGCCTAGCTCTGCATTGTGGCGGATGACATCGGCAATCGGCCTACCAACCTGAATGAGGCCCGGCGGGAAAGTGAACATCTCGGTATAGCGCTGGTTCCAGGCCACCAGCCGCAGCTGCTTGTCGACCACGGCGATACCCTGGCTGATATGCTCAATCGCCCCCTGCAGCAGGCCTCGGCTGAAATCAAACAATTCCGAGGCCTCATCGACAATTGTCGCGACTTCTTCCAGTTGCATCTTGCGCCCCTGCAGCGCCGATGTCAGGACCAAGCGGGCAGAAGACGCCCCGAATACCCCAGCCAAAACCCGTTCGGTATGTCGGATCAGGGTAGAAGGCGCTTGCTGTTGTGGTAGAAGCGCTTCATGGCGCTGCTCACCAAACTGGCGGAAGGCATGGCGAATGCGTTTGCGGCCAACAAACCTTGCTGCCAGCATTTCCAACTCGGCGACCGTTACGCGGGTCTGGTACAAGCTGCTGTCACCACTCTCCGGCAACGGTGCGCCGACAAACGAAGCAGCCTGAAGCCTTTCAGTCAAACTTGAACGGGTCAGTAAGGACACACTTACATATAATCCAATATTGACCAACAGGCTCAGTAGCATGCCCCAGTCAACACTCGATAACTTACCGAGCACCGGCCAATTCGGCGGCGCCAGTAGCCACAGCAAGATATTGGTCTGTGGTGTGCCAGCCAGCATATTGGTCTGGCCCATCATGGTCACGCCCCAAATGGCGATACCGCCCAGCAGGCCTGCATAGACACCATTACAGTTACCCTCACGCCAATAGATCCCGCCCAGTAGCGCTGGGGCAAACTGGGCAATCGCCGCAAATGACAGCAAGCCAATGGCTGACAACGACGGGATTTCTCCCAATATCTGGTAGAAGCCCCACGCTGCCAGCAACAAGAGCAGAATGAGACCACGGCGAATGTTGAGCAAGATCCCCGAGAAGGCGTGGTGGTTACGGCCGGAGATCCGCATCCGGCGCAGCAGCATCGGTAGCACGAGATCGTTGGAAACCATGATGGCAAGGGCGATGGTCGAGACAATCACCATCCCGCTCGCTGCCGAGGTCCCGCCGAGGAAAGCCAGCAAGGCAATGCCTTCGGCACCATGCAACAGTGGCAAATTAATCACATAGGTATCGGCGGCGATATGGGGCAGCCATACCTGACCAGCCAACGCCAACGGGATAACAAAGATCCCCATCAGCACCAGGTAACCCGGGAATACCCAGCGCGCCCGGTGCAAGTCCTGCGCTCTTTCATTTTCGACTACCGTGGTATGGAACTGGCGCGGCAGGCAGATAATCGCGGCCATGGTGAACAGGGTATGGATCAGCAAACTACCAATATGGGGAGTAGTAGGTTGAAGCAGTTCACGGCTTGCCGTTGCCAGATCCGGAATATCAAACAGCAAAACGACGGCGAATACCCCAACCACCAAGAACGCCACCAATTTGATAATGGATTCGAATGCGACTGCCATCATCATGCCGCGGTGGTGCTCGGTACTGTCGATATGGCGGGTACCAAACAAAACAGTGAAGACGGCTAACGCCACCGTTACCACCCAAGCCGTATCGAGGGAGCCTTCTGTGCCCCCCATCTCCTGACCGAGGTTCGGTGCAACCAACTCCAACCCCATGGTGATACCACGCAGTTGCAGGGCGATATAGGGCAGTATGCCGACGACGGCAATCAGCGTAACCAGAACGGCAAGCCCTTGCGATTTACCGTAACGGGCCGCAATAAAGTCAGCAATAGAGGTAATGTGTTCGCGCTTGGCGATCAGTATTAGCCGGGCTAGCACCCGCCAGAAGAAAGTGAACACCAAAATCGGCGCGATATAGATAGGAAGGAAGGACCAGATATTCTGGCTGGCTTGGCCAACCGTGCCGTAGAAGGTCCAGGAAGTGCAATACACGGCAATCGACAGGCAGTAAATCCAAGGCCGCCAGCGTGACATCCACTGTTTTTTCCGGTCCCCGTACCAGGCTATCCAGAACAACAGTCCCAAATAGGCCAGTGTGACCGGCACGACAATCCATCCCTGTGCCATGCTTTATCTCCAACTAATTGATTATACCCAAATGATTTGAATATATTGTGAGCACCAGTGTAACCAAACCACTGGCACTCACCAATCAGCAGGATCACAGTTCTTGGCTGCAGCGTGCTACAACCAAGGCTGAATTACTGGTTATCGGCCACTTCACCCGCTTGGGCAAACTGGCGCCGGGCCTTGGGCTCGACTTTCATCAACAGCGCCGGGATCCCCATCGCCGCCATCAGCCAGAAGATGTTGGCACCCCACAGACCGTAGAGCCAGCCGCTCAAAGCGGTCATCAGGGCCATGAAAGCCCCCATCGGCAAGGCGTTATACAATGCCTGCAGGGCGACCATCTGGTTGCTCTGGGCTTTCTGGATATAGCGGATAGTGGCCAGGTGACAGGCGGCGAACGTCACCCCGTGCAGCGCCTGGGCGGCTACCAGCAAAGGGAGTTCTGTCATGCTGGCCGTGATCCCCCAGCGGATCAGCACACCAACAGCGGCCAGACGGAACATACCGACCACCGACCAACCAGCAAAGAGGCGCTTGCTCATAGCAAAGACGGCGACTTCCGCGACCACCGAGAAGCTCCATAGGTAACCAATCACATCTTCGCTGTAGCCCACTTCCTTCCAGTAAATGGCACTGAAGCTGTAGTAAGCGGCATGGCTGCCCTGCAACAAGGCGATAATGGTCAAAAAGCGAAGGACTGCCGGATCACGCATCAACTGCATCAAGGCAGGACGTGGCTGGTCGTGGCTACCTGGCTCTGAGACCGGCAGGATAGTCGGCTGGCGCATACCCAGCACCAGTGCCCCGACCAAACCCGCAGCCGCTACCCAAGGGATCACATCCGGGCTGTATTGCGCCGCCAGCAAACCGACCACGGTAGAGCCTGCGATAAAGGCAACCGAGCCCCATAGGCGTGTTCGACCATAGTCGAGGTGGCCTTCTTTGGCGTAGTGGTTTGCCAACGCATCCGACAGCGGCACGATAGGCCCGACCATCATATTATAAATTACCGTCATGACAGTAAGTGCCCACAAACTACCACCACAATAGATATAGGCGATACAACTGATGAGCGCTGCCAAACCGAAGCCACGCAGGGCTGGGATAAGATGCTCGACTTTGTGGATACGGGGAGTAATAACCAGGTTAGCTAGGCAACGGACACCAAAGCCCAGCCCCAGCAACAGGCCAATATTGGAGGCACTGACCTCGAGATGCGCCAACCACAACGCCCAGAACGGAAGATAAACACCATAATTAAAGAAAAACCCCAGCAGGTACTGTGAGGTCCAACCGTAAGGGCTACTACGAAACATGCCTTGTCCTATCGTACTGAAAAAATCTGGGCGTTATTATGCCTCTAATGGAACATAGCCCCAATGAAATTATCCGCCCTTTTTCTTTCCCCCATTTCATTGCCGGCTGTACTTTGCAGGACAACCTTTTTTTTGCCGATAGTAGACTAAAGTCGTCTGGAGCTTTTGCGTTATCAAGCAGACACTGCATACAGTGCCCATCGTTCCGGAGAGCCGACATGTCCGACAGCTTTGATACCTCCCTGCCCCCTTTTGACCGTCTCAGTAGCGAGCAGCAACAACGCCTGGTCGACTCACTGGATGTGGCCTACTACCGCCATGGGGATATCCTGGTTGAGGCCGGCAAACCCAGCGAGCAATTGCACATCATTATCAAGGGCAGCGTTGAGGAAAGTGCTGCGGACGGCAGCGAAATCTATGCCCATTACACTAGCGATGACCTATTCGATGTCCGCTCCCAGCTAGAGCCATCATGCCGCCACCGTTATACCGCACTGGAAGACACCTTGTGTTACCTGGTTCCCAAGCCACTGTTTCTCGACCTCTATCATGGCAACAGCCAGTTCGCCGCCTACTTCGACACTAGCCTGGCCCGCCGCCAAGAATTACTGGAAGAAGCCCAGCGCCAGCAGAATTTGGCGGAATTCATCCTGACCCGGGTCGACAGCAGCAATATCCAACCTTGCCTGCTCTTACCGCGCAGCTGTGATTTGCACGCTGCGACGGTGAAATTGCAGCAACATGGCATGGATGCCGCCTTGGTCGAAGCGGGAGACGAGCAGCCTTACGGCATCATTACCCGCACCAATTTGCTCCATGCTGTTATGCTCGACAACCTGCCCATCTCCACCGCAATTGGTGAGGTTGCTACCAGCCCGGTGATCAGTGTCAGTAAAGGCGACTACCTGTTCAATGCGATGCTGGCGATGACCCGGCACAAGGTCAAACGGGTATCGGTCACCGACGGTGAGGAATTGGTGGGTATGCTGGATCTGACCCAGGTACTGAGCCTGTTCTCCACCCACTCCCATGTCCTGACCTTGCGGATCGCCCGTGCGACGACTGTTGAGGAACTCTCGCTGGCTGCGAGCAGCCAATCCCGTTTGGTGGCAACCCTATTCAACAATGGCATCCATACCCGTTTCGTGATGGAACTCATCGCGGCTGTCAACGAGCAGATCATCGAGAAAGCTTTCCGCTTGGTGGTCCCGCAGGCCCTGCAAAACCATTGCTGCTTGGTCGTCATGGGCTCGGAAGGACGTGGCGAGCAGATTCTCAAGACCGATCAAGACAACGCCCTGATCATCGAAGACGGTGTCGAATGGCCGGGGTTGGCCGATACCATGGAAGCCCTTACCCATACCCTGCACCAACTGGGCTACCCGCTCTGTCCGGGCAAGGTCATGGTCAATAACCCTAAATGGGTCAAGCACCAAAGTGAGTGGTTACATACCTTGCAAGGTTTTGCCCGAAAAGGGACCGAGAATGAAATGATGGATTTGGCAATCCTTGCCGACAGCCATGCCGTAGCCGGTAACCCCGAACTGTTACGCCCAATCAAACAGCAGCTGCACCGGCAAATGGCCGAGCAAGAATTGCTGCTGACCACCTTCACCCGCCCAGCCCTGAGGTTTAGCGTCCCGCTGTCATTGTTTGGCAAGCTCAAAACCGGAAAGGACGGGCTGGATATCAAACGCGGCGGGATCTTCCCGATTGTCCACGGAGTAAGGGCACTGGCACTTGAGCATGGCATCGAGGACAACAATACCTTCACCCGCCTCGAACAACTGGCCCAGCGTAAGGTGCTGGAGAATGATACTGCCTCCAACCTCAGCGAAGCCCTCAAGCTGTTCATCAAATTGCGCCTGCGCCAGCAACTGGATATCCCTGCCGGTGGGTTGCAGCAGCACCTCAATGTCGAGCGACTCAACCGCGCCGACCGTGACTTGCTGCGCCACAGCCTGCATGTGGTGAAAAAGTTCAAGGAATGGCTCGGGTACCACTACCAGATCCGCGACTAACACCAGCCAAGGAGCATGATGATGATTAATACCCTGAGACGCTGGTGGTACCGCCATAAATTCAAGGACAGCCAGTACCATGACCTATTCTCCCGCTACCGCGGCACCGAACTGGTTTCACTCGATTGCGAAACCACCAGCTTGGATCCGCACAGCGCCGAACTGGTCACCATTGCCGCGACCCGGATCCAGGACAACCGTATCCTCACTAGCCAGTCTATCCACCTCACTTTGCGGGCACCGGCCAGCCTTGATGCTGGCTCGGTGGCGATTCACCGCATTCGTCATCAGGATCTCAACCAGGGGCTGGAAGAAGGCCAGGCACTAGAAAAATTACTGGCCTTTATCGGCAACCGCCCACTGGTTGGCTACCATATCCGCTATGACAAAACGATCCTCGATCGCTACTTCCAGCGTCACTTCGGCTTCCCGTTACCCAACAAAACGATCGAGGTCAGCCACCTCTATCACGAGCAGCTCGAGCGCCAACTGCCCAATGCCTATTTCGACCTCAGCCTCGAGGCAATCAGCCGCCCCCTCGACCTGCCGGTACCGCCGCGCCACGATGCCCTGCAGGATGCGATTGCCGCTGCGATGATCTACGTTCGGCTAAAACACGGTGATCTGCCTCACCCTGTTGCTAGGCAAGCTTAACCGCCAGCGAAAGAAAATAAATTAATCAACACCTTACAGGGCAATCAAGTTGCGTTTTATCAGCGATAAAGCGCAAGTTTTTGACTGCAACAACACTGCAAAACGGGCCTTTTCCCCACATTTTGCCCGCTCTCATCCTAAAGTCTAATTGAGACCTGCGGCGATCTGTCGGAAGTTATTAATCACGCAAGCCAAAACCTGCATACAGAATAATCCGGTCCAGTACGGACATTAACGGAACACAAGGAGAAAGAAATGAGTGAGGTTCATGTGTATCCAGTAAACCAGGACATCGCAGCCAACGCCCATGTTACCGATGAGCAGTACCGTGAAATGTACCAGCAGTCTGTGATCAACCCGGAAGGCTTCTGGCGCGAGCACGGCCAGATTGTTGACTGGATCAAGCCATTCAGCCAGGTCAAGAACACCTCGTTTGATACCGGCCATGTCAGCATCAGCTGGTTCGAAGACGGCACCCTCAATGTGTCAGCCAACTGTATTGACCGCCACCTCGCGACCCGTGGCGACCAGCCAGCGATTATCTGGGAAGGCGATGACCCATCTGATGATGCCACCCTCACCTATAACGAGCTGCACGAGCAAGTGTGCCAGTTTGCCAACGCCCTGAAGAGCCAAGGTGTACGCAAAGGCGATGTGGTTTGCCTTTACATGCCGATGGTTGCCGAAGCCGCTGTTGCCATGCTGGCCTGTACCCGCATCGGTGCCGTCCACACGATTGTATTTGGTGGTTTCTCACCGGAAGCCCTCGCTGGCCGTATTACTGATTCCAATGCCAAAGTCGTGGTCACTGCCGATGAAGGGATCCGCGGCGGCCGTGCGGTACCACTGAAGAAAAACGTTGATGATGCGCTGGCCAACGACGAGGTCACCAGCGTAGAGAAAGTGATTGTTTTCAAACGCACCGGCGGCAACGTTGAGTGGGACAGTAGCCGTGATGTCTGGTGGCATGAAGCCACAGCGGTTGCCTCTTCCCATTGTGAGCCTGAAGAAATGAATGCCGAAGACCCGTTGTTCATTCTCTACACCTCAGGTTCAACCGGCAAGCCAAAAGGCGTGCTGCACACTACCGGTGGCTACTTGGTGTATGCCACTATGACCTTCAAATATGTCTTCGACTACCAGGAAGGTGATATCTACTGGTGTACCGCGGATGTGGGCTGGATCACCGGCCACAGCTATCTGGTTTACGGCCCGCTGGCCAACGGGGCAACCACCCTGCTGTTTGAAGGTGTGCCAAACTACCCTTCGACCAGCCGCATGAGCGAAGTGGTCGACAAGCACAACGTCAATATCCTTTATACCGCACCGACAGCTATCCGTGCCCTGATGGCAAAAGGTGACGAGGCGATTGCCGGCACCAAGCGTTCATCGCTACGTATCATGGGTTCGGTCGGTGAGCCTATCAACCCTGAAGCATGGGAGTGGTACCACCGTACCATAGGTGACAGCCGCTGCCCGATTGTCGACACCTGGTGGCAAACCGAAACCGGTGGCATCCTGATCACCCCACTACCTGGGGCAACAGCCCTTAAGCCGGGGTCGGCAACCCGTCCGTTCTTCGGGGTACAACCAGCATTGGTCGACAACATGGGTAACATCCTTGATGGTGCTACCGAGGGTAACCTGGTGATGATCGATTCCTGGCCGGGACAAATGCGTACCCTATGGGGCGATCACGATCGCTTCGAGCAAACCTACTTCTCGACCTTCAAGGGTATGTACTTTACCGGAGACGGTGCCCGCCGCGATGAAGACGGCTACTACTGGATCACCGGCCGTGTTGATGACGTACTGAATATTTCTGGCCACCGAATGGGGACGGCTGAAATCGAGTCGGCACTGGTAGCCTTCGACAAGATTGCTGAAGCGGCAATTGTTGGGGTACCGCACGATATCAAGGGCCAGGCCATCTACGCCTATATCACTCTCAACGATGGTGAAATCCCATCGGCGGAACTGCACAAAGAAGTCAAAGACTGGGTCCGTAAAGAAATCGGCCCGATTGCAACACCGGACTTCCTACACTGGACCGATGCACTGCCGAAAACCCGCTCGGGCAAAATCATGCGCCGTATCCTGCGTAAGATTGCCACCGGCGACACTGCAACATTGGGGGATACCTCCACCCTGGCTGACCCAAGCGTGGTAGAGAAACTGATCGCCGAAAAGCAGAAAGTACTGTGATTTTTCGCTTTCAATGAATAAAAGCCGCCCCAGTTCACATTGCGGGCGGCTTTTTTGATCCAGTGCTAAAAGTTACATTTCAGTCGCAACTAGCTATTGTCACCTGCCTCAGGGTCACGCATAGTGCTAGCTGCTACATATTCCATTCTTCCCCCTCAATCGCCAAACAGCGTACATATGTACAAATTAAAATGTGGTGATTAGACCAGTATTTTGCTGCGATTTGCGGTGAATTCTCTATAATTGCTCATCAAGCATGTTTTGGCAGACAACATCGGAACACAGGGAAGCAACATTTCAGCTTTTTGCACGTTGCTAGAGTAAAACCTCAAATACAAGTGATATAACGTCAAGATGTCGACCGTTCAACGAATTTTACTGATCAATGGCCCGAACCTGAACCTACTGGGTTTGCGTGAGCCGGGACATTACGGCCAGCAGTCTCTGGCCCAGATCGTAACGCACTTAACTGCCAAAGCCTCCGAGTTAGGCGTGACGCTAGACCACATCCAATCGAATGCGGAACACGAAATCATCAATGCAATCCACCAAGCCCATGGCAAGGTCGATTTCATTCTGATCAATCCCGCTGCCTTTACCCACACCAGCGTTGCTATCCGCGATGCCCTGTTGGGGGTCAGCATCCCGTTCATTGAAATACACCTGTCTAATGTTCATGCCCGGGAACCATTCCGCCACCACTCCTACCTGTCAGATAAGGCTGTCGGGGTGATCTGCGGCCTGGGCCCAGATGGTTATGAATTCGCCCTGCAAGCTGCGGTACGCCGCCTGCAAGCAGACGCCAACTGAACATAAAAGAGAAAGATAAATGGATATTCGTAAAATCAAAAAACTGATTGAGCTAGTAGAAGAGTCTGGTATTGCCGAGCTAGAAATCTCTGAAGGTGAAGAGTCAGTGCGCATCAGCCGTGCTACTGCCCCAGTCGCAGCACCAACTCAAGTGTTTGCTGCTCCTGCACCTGTTGCAGCTCCTGCCGCTCCGACTGCCGCTCCGACTGCCGCACCAGCCGCTGCTCCTGCAGCTGAGGCTCCAGCCGCAGCTGCAACACCTGCTGGCCACCAGGTTCTGTCGCCAATGGTAGGTAGCTTCTACCGTGCGCCAAGCCCAGATGCGAAACCATTTGTTGAAATCGGCCAATCTGTCAATGCGGGTGATACCCTTTGTATCGTCGAAGCAATGAAGATGATGAACCAGATCGAAGCTGACAAAGCCGGTACGGTTGTAGCTATCCTGGCAGAAGACGGCGATGCCGTTGAGTTCGACCAGCCGCTAGTTATCATCGAGTAACCGGGGCCTTTTATGCTAGATAAAATTGTAATTGCTAACCGAGGCGAGATTGCGCTGCGTATCCTGCGCGCATGTAAAGAGCTCGGTATCAAGACCGTCGCGGTGCACTCAACCGCTGACCGCGATCTCAAGCACGTACTGTTGGCTGACGAAGCGATCTGTATTGGTCCTGCCAAGAGTACCGAGAGCTACCTGAACATCCCTCGCATTATCAGCGCAGCGGAAATTACTGGCTCGGTGGCTATCCACCCAGGCTATGGTTTCCTGTCTGAAAACGCCGATTTTGCCGAGCAGGTTGAGCGCTCTGGCTTCATTTTCGTCGGCCCGAAAGCAGACACCATCCGTATGATGGGTGACAAAGTTTCTGCTATCACCGCGATGAAAAAAGCTGGCGTTCCTTGTGTACCAGGCTCTGACGGCCCACTTGATGACGATGAAGCCAAGAACAAAGCCTTTGCCAAGCGTATCGGCTACCCGGTTATCATCAAGGCATCAGGCGGCGGCGGTGGCCGTGGTATGCGTGTGGTCCGTAGCGAAGCAGAGCTTATTGAAGCTATCCAGATGACCCGTGCCGAAGCGAAAGCGGCCTTCAACAACGATATGGTTTACATGGAGAAATTCCTAGAGAATCCCCGCCATATCGAAGTTCAGGTACTGGCTGACGGCCAGGGCGGAGCTATCCACCTTGGTGAGCGTGACTGTTCTATGCAGCGCCGCCACCAGAAGGTTGTGGAAGAAGCGCCAGCGCCGGGTATCACCGAAGAAATGCGCAAGTACATCGGTGAGCGTTGTACTCGTGCATGTATCGAAATCGGCTACCGCGGTGCCGGTACCTTCGAATTCCTGTACGAGAACGGCGAATTCTACTTCATCGAGATGAACACCCGTATTCAGGTTGAGCACCCAGTGACCGAAATGGTTACCGGCGTTGACCTGATCAAAGAGCAGTTGCGTATCGCCGCTGGCCAGCCTCTGTCGTTCACCCAAGATGACATCAAGATCAAAGGCCACGCCGTTGAGTGTCGTATCAACGCCGAAGATCCTGAGCGCTTCCTACCTTGCCCTGGCAAGATCGAACGCTTCCACGCTCCGGGCGGTATGGGCGTACGTTGGGAATCGCACATCTACACCGGCTACAGCGTGCCACCGTTCTACGATTCAATGATCGGCAAGCTGATCACCTTCGGTGAGAACCGTGACGTGGCTATTGCCCGCATGAAGAACGCCCTTGGTGAGATGATCATCGACGGTATCAAGACTAATGTTCCTCTTCAGCAGGAAATCATGGCGGACGAGAACTTCCAGCACGGTGGTGCCAATATCCACTACCTCGAGAAGAAACTCGGCCTTCAGTAAGGTTGATACCTTCAAGTAAAAAGCTGCTTCGGCAGCTTTTTTTATTTCTTTGCACCGCATTTGCCCTCCCTTCCTAGCGCTCCCTGCTAACTTTTGCCACAATAGCCCCCTTATATTTGTATGAAGAATGAGCAATGGGACACACCTGCGCTGCCCCCTTGCTGCCCATCAACCGGAAACAACACCATGAAAACGCTGTCTGCGCGCTATCGCCAGGCCCACAAGGAAGCCAAATGGGCTGTTGGCCTCGCTCTGGCCTACTTCGCCTGGTGGTATTTCTCGGCCTATGCTTTTGCCCCTAATGGCATAGACGAAAGCCTGCCTACCCTATACTGGGGATTCCCGTTATGGTTCCTACTGGCCTGTATTATCGGCCCGATCCTGTTCACCGTGCTCTGTGGCCTGATGGTGAAATATATCTACCGCGACATGTCGCTCGAGGTCGAGCAGGAGGCCGGTGATGAATAGCCAACTGCTGATCCCCCTCGTCTTGTACCTGATGGCCGTGTTCGGCCTTGCCATCTACACCCGCCGTCACCGTAGTAATGGCAGCGGCTTTCTCAACGAATACCTGGTCGGCAACCGCAGCATGGGCGGCTTTGTCCTTGCCATGACGCTGGCGGCGACCTATGCCAGTGCGAGCTCATTCATCGGTGGGCCGGGAGCCGCCTACAAAATGGGCCTTGGCTGGGTGCTGCTGGCAATGATCCAGCTACCTGCAGCCTGGCTGACTCTTGGGGTACTCGGCAAGAAATTTGCCATCGAAGCGCGCCGCCACAACGCATTGACGTTGAACGATATTCTCTATGCCCGCTATAAAAACCGTGGGGTGGTGATCTTCGCCTCGCTGGCCCTGCTGCTGGCATTTTTCGGTACCATGGTGGTGCAGTTTGTCGGCGGTGCCCGATTGCTACAAACCGTCACCGGCCTGTCCTACCATCACGGCTTGATCCTGTTTGCCGCCACCGTCGGTCTCTACACCACTATCGGTGGCTTCCGTGCCGTAGTGATGACCGATACCGTGCAGGGGATCATGATGATCATCGGTACCATTGCACTGCTGGTCGGTATCGTCCATGCCGGTGGCAGCATCGGTGAGATGATGGGCGAACTGCACCGTATTGATCCGGCACTGGTCACCCCGTTCGGCCCGGACAACTTCCTCAGCCAACCTTTCATGCTCAGTTTCTGGGTACTGGTCTGCTTCGGCGTCATCGGCCTGCCCCATGCTGCGGTGCGCTGCATGTCCTATAAATCCACTGGCTCCTTGCACAAAGGCATGGTGATCAGCACCGCGATGGTCGCCTTCCTGATGCTCGGTATGCACCTTGCCGGCGCGCTGGGCCGTGCCATCGTGCCGGACATCGCTAGCCCGGATCAGATCATGCCGACCCTGATGATGACGGTGCTACCACCGGTCGTTGCGGGTGTATTCCTAGCCGGGCCGATGGCCGCCATCATGTCGACCATCGACTCCCAGCTGATCCAAGCCTCCGCCACCCTGCTCAAGGATTTGTACCTCAACTACATCAATCCGAAAGCCGCTGAGGGGCCGGAAGCTGAAAGCCGTCTGCCGAAATTATCGCTATGGGTCACCGGTATTTTCTCGCTGCTGGTCTTTGTTGCCGCGACCAACCCGCCGGATATGATCATCTGGCTCAACCTGCTGGCTTTTGGTGGGATGCAGGCCGTCTTCCTGTGGCCGCTGGTTTTGGGCCTGTACTGGAAAAAAGCCTCGGCGACCGGTGCCTTTGCCTCTATGGTCAGCGGACTGGCCTGTTATATCGCTCTATCGCTGCTCAAGCCCGATTTGGGCGGTATCCATGCCATTGTACCAACCCTCGCGATTGGCCTTGTCACTTTCGTCCTAGGAAGCCTAGTAAGGCCGGTTCCGCAACAGACCTTGCAACAGGTCTAAAACAACCTCCAGATAGCACCTTCGGGTGCTATCTTTTTTTTAACTGGCTAAAAATCATGCTAGACTCCGCATCCTTGAATTTAGCTAACCTAAAAGCGAAATAACCATGCCTTGGATTCAAATCAAACTGAACGCGACGGCTGAGAATGCTGAAGCTATCGGCGATATGCTGATGGAAGAGACGGGCGCAGTCTCGGTTACCTTCCTTGATGCCCAGGACACACCTGTTTTCGAACCACTTCCGGGTGAAACCCGCCTGTGGGGCGATACCGATGTGGTCGGCCTGTACGATGCAGAAACGGACATGAATTTTGTCCTTGAGATGCTCAACAACAGCCCGCTGATTGCCGACGATTTTGCCCACAAAATCGAGCAGTTGGAAGACAAGGACTGGGAGCGCGAGTGGATGGACAACTTCCACCCAATGCGCTTTGGCCGTCGCCTGTGGATTTGCCCAAGCTGGCGTGAAGTCCCTGAGCCGGATGCGGTGAACGTGATGCTGGACCCGGGCCTTGCCTTCGGTACCGGTACCCACCCAACCACATCACTTTGCCTTGAGTGGTTGGACGGCCAAGACCTGACAGGCAAAACCATCATCGACTTTGGTTGTGGCTCCGGCATCCTGGCCATTGCTGCCTTGAAGCTGGGCGCAAAGAAGGTGATCGGTATCGATATCGACCCACAGGCTATCCAAGCCTCCCGCGACAATGCCGAGCGCAACGGCGTGGCAGAAAACCTGGAGCTGTACCTACCTCAGGACCAGCCTGAAGGTATCCAGGCTGACGTGGTTGTCGCCAACATCCTGGCCGGCCCGCTACGCGAGCTATCGCCGGTGATCAAGAGCCTGGTCAAAGACGGTGGCCTGCTGGCGATTTCTGGCGTGCTGGAGAGCCAGGCTGAAGACGTTGCGACCTACTACAGCGACGAGCTGACGCTTGACCCAATTGCGGCCCGTGAAGAGTGGTGTCGCATCTCTGGGCGCAAAGCGTAATAGACTTTTTCCTCTTCGATAAACAGTCAATTGATTGAAAAAAGTACAGTTTTGAAAATCAAAACCTAAATGCTCAATTATTGGCCTTTTCAGGAGGGGAAAAAATGCGTAAAATGCGCGCCCTTACTGGCATAGTCAGGAATAGACGTTTGAAGATCGGTCCTTATCAACTTAACAACCAGCTGATAGTCGCCCCAATGGCAGGTGTGACCGATCGGCCATTTCGCGAATTATGCCTGCGCTACGGGGCAGGTATGGCTGTGAGCGAAATGATGTCGTCTAACCCAGACCTGTGGAAAACGTCCAAGTCCCAGAACCGCATGGTACATGAAGGCGAGTCAGGGATCCGCTCGGTGCAAATCGCTGGCGCAGATCCCAAACTGATGGCCGAGGCGGCGCAGTTCAGTGTTGAAAACGGTGCGCAAATCATCGATATCAACATGGGCTGCCCAGCCAAGAAGGTCAACAAACGCCTGGCAGGCTCTGCCCTGCTGCAGTACCCAGATCTGATCGAAGATATCCTTCGAACGGTGGTCGATGCGGTTGATGTCCCGGTGACGCTCAAAACCCGTACCGGCTGGGATCTTGAAAACCGAAACTGTGTCGATATTGCCAAACGTGCCGAACAATGTGGCATCCAGGCATTGGCCCTGCATGGCAGAACCAAGACCTGTATGTACAAAGGCGAGGCAGAATACGATTACATCAAGGCAGTGAAAGAAGCGATCTCGATTCCGGTGATTGCGAACGGTGATATCGACTCACCGGAGAAGGCACGCTTTGTACTGGATTACACCGGTGCCGATGGCTTGATGATTGGCCGCCCTGCGCAAGGTCGGCCGTGGATTTTCCAGGAAATCCACCATTACTTAACAACTGGCGAACACCTGCCGGCTCCATCATTCGATGAAGTTGGTAGCATCATGCTGGGCCACGTCCAGGAGCTCCACCGTTTCTACGGCGAGTACCTGGGTTTGCGTATCGCGCGCAAGCACGTGGGCTGGTATTTGAAAGAGCATGCCCCAGCAGGTGATTTCCGCCGGACCTTCAACGCACTCGAGGATGCCCAACAGCAACTCGATGCGCTGCAAGGCTACTTCGACAACGTTGCATAAATACGAGAAGAGCTTACAGAATATGTTCGAACAAAATCTGACTTCCGAAGCATTGACAGTAACTACTGTTACTTCACAGGACCAAATCACACAGAAGCCACTTCGTGACTCTGTTAAGGCGTCACTGAAAAACTACCTGGCTCAACTAAACGGTCAGGAAGTCGATGATCTGTACGAGCTAGTGCTTGCTGAAGTTGAGCAGCCACTACTGGACACCATCATGCAGTACACCCGTGGTAACCAAACCCGCGCGGCAACTATGATGGGCATCAACCGCGGTACTCTTCGCAAGAAACTGAAAAAATACGGCATGAACTAATCAACCGCTTTCGGTTATCTGATTGCGAAAGCCCAAACCAGGCAACTGGTTTGGGCTTTTTCTTTATCGGCCCTTCCCTTCTCAATATTAAGACTGCCCATAATATCGGTTGAACCATACTGCTTCTCTGTACGTTAAAAGCTTGGCAATCACTACAACGAGGCGATAACGATGAAATCCATGCTCTGTGTATTCAACCGCTCACTACTGTTTGTTGTTATGCTATTTTCCGGCATGGCAATGGCAGGCCACCACGAAGCAAGCGAAGCCGAAAAGAACCTAGTTCAGGTCGCCGCCAATAACGATGACTTCCAGACCTTGGTCATGGCAATCAAAGCGGCCGATTTGGTTGGCACTCTGGAAGGTAAGGGGCCATTTACGGTGCTGGCCCCAACTGATGATGCTTTTGCCAAACTCCCTGACGGCACGCTTGCTGCGTTGCTCGAACCAGAAAACAAAGAAAAACTGCAGGCTATCCTTACCTACCATGTATTGCCTGGCGCCATCTCTTCAGAGGAAGTGGTCAAGCTGAAACTACCTGAAACCGTGCAAGGCAGTACCGTCGCGATTGAAACTGATGACGATGGCAAGGTGACTATCAATGGCGCGAACGTCATTTTAGCTGATGTGCCAGCAAGCAACGGCGTCATCCACGTCATCGACACCGTATTGTTGCCACCGGAACCAAAAGAATAAGTGCCAGCGACAACAACAAAAAAGCCAGCAAAACATGCTGGCTTTTTTAGTCTCGCTTTAAAGAAAATAAGCGGCTAGAGGTAATCACACAGGTAGGCAGTCGGCTCGGACACCTTCACATCAAACGAAGAGTCACCAGGGACTTCAAAATCATCGCCGGCATAGTAGGTTTCCCACTCGATATGGCCGGGGAGTTTCACCGTCAGGGCACCCTTGACCACCGTCATACGCTCCGGCGCAGCCGTACCGAACGTGTACTCACCCGCTGCCATTACGCCGACACTGGCGCGCTCGCCAGATGTTTCAAACCCCAGGGATTTAACCTGGCCATCAAAATACTCATTCACTTTCAACATGACTTTCCCTATCAATAACAAGGCGATACTTTGACGCTACCACAACTTTACCAGCTGCCCAATAAAATTTGTCGGTTGGGCGCTAATTTAGGTTAATGCTCGGGGCAACTGGCCCGCCCGCTGCAACAGCGCTCTTCATTCTGTTGGCCTGTCTGCGACTCATCGTCCCCCAACGCTTCGAGGATAGAGCAGTGGCTGGCATCGTCATCAACATGGCCGCAGCAGGCATCATTGATTTTCTTCAGCGCGTGACGGATACGTGACAACTCCGCCATCTTGCGATCAACCTCATCCAGCTTGGCCTGGGTGATCGCCTTGACCTCGGCACAGCTATGCTGGCTGGCCTCGAGACGGATATCCAGCAACTCCCTTATTTCATCAAGGCTCAGGCCAACGGCCTTGGCCCGCAGGATAAAATGAATCCTGGATAAGTCATCCTCACTATACAGCCGGTAACCGCTATCACTGCGTCCGGCAGGGACCAACAAACCGTTCTTCTCGTAAAACCGCAAGGTATCGCTACTGACCCCACAGTGCTTAGCCAGCTGGCCAATCAAATACATACCGCCCCAACCTTCAGTGATCAGCAAACAACAAAAAGCAAACGTTTGCGTAGTGGTGGAATTAATGTAAAATATGCCGCGTTGATCACAATACATCAACGGCAGCACAGTGTGTATCTTCGATTCTAGCCGAGGGTATTTACCAAAATCCAGTCACTCACCCGCTGGCTTTTGGCAAATAGTCCTCCGTGTTTACAAAGAGATGGTTGCAATGGAAAACGCTCGTCCTATCCGCCGTGCGCTAATTAGCGTGTCAGACAAAACTGGTATTGTTGAGTTCGCCCAGGCGCTTGCCGATCGTGGTGTCGACATCCTGTCCACTGGTGGCACAGCCCGCCTGCTTGCCGAACAGGGTATCAAGGTGACTGAAGTTTCCGATCACACTGGCTTCCCTGAAATGATGGACGGTCGCGTAAAGACCCTGCATCCAAAAATCCACGGTGGTGTACTGGGCCGTCGCGGCACTGACGATGCCGTCATGGGCGAGCACGGTATCGCTCCAATCGATATGGTTGTTGTGAACCTATACCCATTCGCAGCCACGGTTGCCAACCCAGATTGCACTCTGGAAGATGCGGTTGAAAACATCGATATCGGTGGCCCGACAATGGTTCGCTCTGCCGCGAAGAACCACAAAGACGTGACAATCATCGTTAATGCCCACGACTACGATCGCGTCCTGACCGAAATGGCAGCCAACGAAGGCTCACTGACCCACGCAACCCGCTTTGACCTAGCAATTGCAGCATTTGAGCACACTGCGGCCTACGACGGCATGATCGCCAACTACTTTGGTACTATGGTGCCATCATACGGCGACAACAAGGAAGGCGACGAGGAGTCTAAATTCCCACGTACTTTCAATCAGCAGTTCGAGAAGAAGCAGGACATGCGCTACGGCGAAAACAGCCACCAGGCTGCTGCCTTCTACGTAGAAAGCAACCCGGAAGAAGCCTCGGTTGCAACTGCTCGCCAGATCCAAGGCAAAGCCCTGTCTTACAACAACATCGCAGATACTGATGCGGCGCTGGAATGTGTGAAAGAGTTCGACCAACCAGCTTGTGTGATTGTAAAACACGCCAACCCTTGTGGTGTAGCGCTGGGTGACAACATCCTTGAAGCCTACGACCGCGCATTCAAGACTGACCCAACGTCTGCATTTGGCGGCATCATCGCATTCAACCGTGAACTAGACGCTGCTACGGCAACGGCTATCACTGAGCGTCAATTCGTTGAGGTGATCATTGCACCGTCTGTTTCAGCTGAAGCAGTAGAAATTGTTGCAGCCAAGAAGAACCTTCGCCTACTTGAGTGTGGTGAGTGGACAACCAAGACAACCGGCTTTGACGTCAAGCGCGTTAACGGCGGCCTACTTGTTCAGGACCGTGACCAGGGTATGGTGTCTGAAGCTGACCTTAAGGTGGTTTCTAAGCGCCAGCCAACAGAAGAAGAGCTGAAAGATGCCCTATTCTGCTGGAAGGTAGCGAAATTCGTGAAGTCTAACGCGATTGTTTACGCCAAAGGCGATATGACCATCGGTGTGGGCGCGGGCCAGATGAGCCGCGTTTACTCAGCGAAAATTGCCGGTATCAAAGCGGCTGACGAGAATTTGGAAGTTGCAGGTAGCGTAATGGCTTCTGATGCCTTCTTCCCGTTCCGTGACGGTATCGATGCGGCTGCTGAAGCGGGCATCAAATGTGTTATCCAGCCTGGTGGCTCGATGCGCGACCAGGAAGTGATCGATGCTGCCGACGAGCACGGCATGGCGATGATCTTTACCGGCATGCGCCACTTCCGCCACTAATCACGCAAGCCCGGGGTACGCCCTGGGCTTTGTCATATTTAGATTTCGCCTTTGAATATCAGATGATATGCCAAAGGCTTTCATGATTTTAATGCAAGCCATTTTCTAAGTTCAGGTAAATGGCACAGCAATAAGGGATTAAAGATGAATGTATTGATTATTGGTGCCGGCGGTCGTGAGCACGCGCTGGGCTGGAAAGCCGCACAAAACCCAAACGTTGAAACCGTTTTTGTTGCCCCTGGCAACGCCGGTACGGCTCTGGAGCCTAAACTGGAAAACGTCGATATCGGCGTTGAGGACATCGAAGCTTTGGTTGCCTTTGCTAAAGAAAAAGCGATTGAGCTGACCATTGTTGGCCCGGAAGCACCATTGGTTATCGGCGTGGTAGATGCTTTCCGCGCAGCTGGCCTACCAATCTTCGGCCCTACTGAAGCCGCAGCCCAGCTAGAAGGCTCTAAAGCCTTTACCAAGGACTTCCTGGCCCGCCACCAGATCCCAACCGGCGCCTACGCCAACTTCACCGAAATCGAGCCGGCTTTGGCTTACGTTCGCGAGCAAGGCGCGCCTATCGTGGTTAAGGCTGACGGCCTTGCTGCCGGTAAAGGTGTTATCGTTGCGATGACCCTTGAAGAAGCAGAAGACGCTATCAAGGACATGCTAGCGGGCAATGCCTTCGGCGAAGCGGGTAGCCGAGTGGTTATCGAAGAATTCCTGGAAGGCGAGGAAGCGAGCTTCATCGTGATGGTTGACGGCGAGAACGTCTTACCAATGGCCACCAGCCAGGACCACAAGCGTGTCGGCGACAAAGACACCGGCCCTAACACTGGCGGTATGGGTGCTTACTCACCGGCACCCGTTGTTACTGCGGAAATCCACAACCGCATCATGGAAGAGGTGATCTACCCAACTGTGCGCGGTATGGCGGCAGAAGGTCACCCTTACACTGGCTTCCTTTACGCTGGCCTGATGATTGCTGCAGACGGTACGCCGAAAGTTATCGAGTACAACTGCCGCTTCGGCGATCCTGAAACCCAACCAATTATGATGCGTATGGAATCGGATCTGGTTGAGCTTTGCCTGATGGCAATTGACGAGAAGCTGGACCAAGCAGAATCCAAGTGGGACCCACGCGCCTCTATCGGTGTAGTACTGGCTGCAGGCGGCTATCCGGCAAGCTATGCCAAGGGCGATGTGATCAGCCTGCCAAGCACAGACGCGGAAGGCCAGAAGATCTTCCATGCAGGCACAGCAACCAACGCCGAAGGCGAGATCGTGACCAACGGCGGTCGCGTATTGTGTGCAACAGCCCTAGGCAACTCGGTATCTGAAGCCCAGCAGCGTGCCTACGAGCTAACCAAGCAAGTAAGCTGGAACGGTATGTTCCACCGCAACGACATCGGCTACCGTGCCGTTGCCCGCGAGCAGCAAGATAGCTAATCGCCACAAGCTGACGCTCGCCCATCAAAAAACGCGCCCAAGGGCGCGTTTTTTCATTCAGGCCATCACATAGGCCCAACCCCACAGGATCAGTTCGTCAGCAAAACAGGCGCACTCAGGCAGGATGGCTGGTTGTCGGTTAGCATCAACAGCGTATTTGCCGTCAAGGTGCCTCGGCGGACCTGGCCGATCACTGCCATATACCCGTCCAACTGAAGGTCCTGCAGTTGCTGCTCTAAATAATCAGGTAATTCGGGCTTGAAGTTCACCTTGAGCTGGCGCTCATCACCACAGCGGTAGAACTGCCCCTGCTTCCAGAAACCCTGCACCAGTGACAAATCATCCTTACGCTGCTGCTTGACCACATCCGTGCCATGCTTGGCCTCCTGGACCAACTGCTGCAGTTGGTCACCGCTAAGCGGGATAAGCTCATCACCGAGGGTATAGCGCTGAAAAACAGCATTGCCTAAGGTGTCGTAACGTACATGCAGGGAAAACGGCTTAATTTGCTGCTCGTCGAGCTGCCTGCCTTCACGCTTGATTTCACGCAGCTTGCCATCGCGCCAACGGTAATCAGTGCGGTAATCACCATAATCACCGGCCATTACGCGGTCAGCCAGACTGACTGGACGATTTTGCTGTGAGGTAAACCAATAGATTGACGTGCTATCACCGAGGCTCTGGCCACCGGTATGGGTCACGACTGGCGTAAGGTTGTTTTCGGGGACTGTTGGATTGGAGGCGCATCCCGCTAATAGCGAGAGGGTAAGAAAAGTCAGTAGTCGCTTCATGGAAAAACTCCGCCAGATAGATACCTGGCGGAGTATAGATTATTTCACTGAGTCTTTCAGTGCTTTACCAGCAACGAAAGCTGGTACGTTCGCGGCTGCGATCTGGATTTCCTGACCCGTTTGTGGGTTGCGGCCAGTACGCGCTGCACGGTGGTTTACTTTGAAAGTACCGAAGCCGATTAGTTGAACCTGGTCACCTTCTTTAAGCGCGTCAGTGATACCGTCTAGCGTAGACTCTAGAGCAGCTTTAGCTTGAGCTTTAGAAAGATCTGCTTTTTCAGCGATCAGGTCAATCAGTTGGGTCTTGTTCATTAGGTTTCCCTTCTAAGGTTTTTTCTTAAGACGCATCAACTCTAATTCAAAAGAAGCCCGTGTGGCAAAGGTTTGTCAGCCTTGATGTGGTTAGGTGCGGGCTCTTTAACCATAAACTGAGCGCAAGTTCACAAAATGTTACTAATATGAGGGGTGAAATAGTTGTATTTATTCGCTTCAACACCGATTAATATAGGCGTAATCCGTTAATTATTACTAAGGTAAGCATGATACTCCTTACGATTTACATCGCTGTTGCGATTGGTGTTTCGTTTATTTGTTCAGTCCTGGAAGCTGTTCTTCTCAGCATCTCCCCTAGTTACATTGGTACCCTGCGCCAGCAAGGCCACCCAGCAGCAGACCGCTTGGCTGCCCTGAAAGACAACATTGACCGCCCGCTAGCGTCAATCCTAACCCTCAATACCATTGCCCACACCATTGGTGCGGCAACAGCCGGTGCTCAGGCTGCAGTGGTATTCGGTAGCCAATGGCTAGGTGTTTTCTCCGGCGTACTGACGATTGGTATTTTGCTATTTTCCGAAATTATCCCGAAGACAATCGGTGCAACCTACTGGCGTCAGCTAGCACCCGCTTCGGCATCGACCCTGCGCTGGATGGTTTGGGCCCTAACCCCGTTCGTCTGGGTTTCCGAGCAGATCACCCGCCGCCTATCCCGTGGCCATGAGGCTCCGAAAATGCGAGACGAACTATCAGCGATGGCCATGCTGGCCAAAGAGTCGGGCGAACTGGCTGAAGGCGAGTCCAAAATCATGACTAACCTGCTGCAGTTCCGCGATGTCAGCGTCACCAAAATCATGACACCGCGCCCGGTACTTTTCCGTGTGGATGCCGAGCAGCCGATCAACGAGTTCCTGTCGCAGCACAAAGATAGCCCGTTCTCGCGCCCGTTGGTCTACAGCGAGCAGAAAGACAATATCCTAGGCTTCGTCCACCGCCTTGAGCTGTTTGCCGAAAGTCAGGCTGGCCGTGGCCAGAAAGAGCTAGGGACCCTGATGCGCCCGCTGCCGGTCATCATGAACAATGCCAGCGTGCCAAAAGCGTTCGAGCAGCTAATGAAAGAGCGCTCCCAGCTGGTCTTGGTTGTCGATGAATACGGTACAGTTCAAGGTCTGGTGACCATGGAAGATATCTTTGAGCACCTAGTCGGTGAAGAGATTGTCGATGAAGCCGACAAAAACACCGACATGCAGCAACTGGCCTACCAGCGCTGGGAAAAGTGGAAGAAAACCCACGGCGTTATTGAAAGCAAAGACGACGAGTGATCTCACCAGCAGTAAGTGCCCGCACTTGCTAACCGCATAACCACGAAAGGGGCCTAATGGCCCCTTTCTCTTTTCTCAACACATCACTAATTTAATTCAAGACTGTACCGCCAACACAGGCCGTGTTGCCCTGCTCGCCACAACACCTATCGCCACCACCACCAAGCTAGGGACCACCCAGCCTGCATAATCGTTATAAAGCGGTAAATATTGCGCTAACCAATGATCCATCTCTGCAGGCATCTTGCCTAGGATATGCAAGGCATCCACACTGCCGAAGGCCAGTGCCGCGATTACCGCAGCCATCACCGCCGGAGTCGCCAAGCGGCGGCGCAACGGGGCAACTACCAACAGGGCAATGGCAACTGGGTGCAGGGCCACAACCACCGGCAGGGTGATCGCCAACAGCTGATCCAAACCAAGGTTGGCTACTAGCCCAGCAACGATCATTGTTACCCATACACTGCGCGAGTAAGTCACTGGCTGGAATGTACGGCTGTAAAACTCGCTCCCTGCGGTGGTAACACCAATCGCAGTGGTCGAGCAGGCCAAAATCATCACGACGCCCAAGAGAACACTACCCAAGGTACCGAAGTGGGTCAGGGTAAATGCCGTCAGGATCTCGCCACCATTACCGAAGGCCGAACCTAGACTGGCACTGGTTGACCCAATATAGGCCAAAGACAGGTATACCAAGGCCATCGCCACGGCATACATGACAGCAGCCATTAGGGTGTATTTGGCGGTCGCTTTCGGGCACTCCACACCCATTTCGCGGATTGCTCGGAAGATGATCCAGCCAAAGCCAATCGAACCCAGCGCATCCATGGTCATGTAGCCTTGGGTCAGCCCCTCGGCAAATGCTTTGTCCTGATATGGCCCGACCGCAGCCAAGGTTTCACCTGCGGGGGACATGAAGGCAGTAACCGCCAGCACAGATAGAATCACCACCAGCATCGGGGTCAACCACTTGCCAAGCGTATCGACCAACTTGCCAGGGTAAAGTGCAAACACAATCGCTGCCAAACAGAATACGACAGTGAACGGCAGCAACGCCGCCTCGCCGACAAAGGGGGCAAAACTAAACTGGTAGGCAACAGTAATGGCTCGCGGGATCACAAAGGCAGGGCCAATCACGATAAACACCATCACCCAAAAGCCAATGGCAACAGGCTTGGGCAGGGCCGCTGTCAGGTTATCGGAGCCATTAACCAACGCCACCATCACCAAAGCCAGTGCTGGCAGACCAACCCCAGTTAGCAAGAATCCCGCCATGCCGGAAATAAAGTGTTCTCCGGCCTGTAAGCCAAGGAACGGAGGGAAGATCAGGTTGCCAGCACCAAGGTACATAGCGAAAGTCATAAAGCCCAAGGCGGCGATGTTGCGTGCACTTAACATAGTTATCCTCTAGCGCGTCGGCTTGAAGGAAACTAAGGGGAATTCAGGTGAGAACATTGACCTATCAGCTTCGCTTCAAGCTGACAGGAAAATTGAGATGCGGCCTGTCAGCCCCAGATAAGACCCAGAGAGAGCAGGAGGAGCAGGCTAGCCGCAACGGCTTTGAAGCCCTTGCAGGAAACAGCAATGTTGATAGCTGATACTGGCATAACTCGTCCTAGCTGACAGGAAAAAACTGGAAAACAAGCTGTTTTCCGCGACACCTTTGTTATAAACGCCGGTAACGGAACAATACAAGCAGAAAAATAAAATAAGTGGAATGGATTGGCACCTGCATACAAGTCAGGATAAATCACTAAGAATTAAATCATTAATCGACATTTAAAACTTCACAAAGCCATTACATCTCCACAGGGGACCGCTATCGCTTTACTCCAGCAGGGAATTGCCAAGTCCATCAGGCACAAAAAAAGGCCCCACAGGGCCCTTCTCTATTCAATGCAGGTCGCTTACAGCTCGATACCGATATTGCTGACCGGATCTTCGCGCAACTCCTGGCGCAAACCTTTGATCAACTCAATATCACGACGCTCAGCTTCTTTCAGCGCACGGAAAATAGCCCACTGCATGTCCCACTCGGCACATACCGCTTCATTTTCTTTCTGGTTTTCATTGGTGATTTCAACACCGGTCTGGGCCAACTCAAGATCCGCCACGGTCGCAGCAGACAGCGAGCTCAGCTTCGCCAATGTTTCCAACATCAGGTCACGGTCCAGCATGGCATGAAGCAAATCAGCCAGTGCCGCACAGGCATCAATCGCTGGGTTTACCGCATACAGATCGTAATCTTCTGCATTCGGTACCAACTCTTCGAGTTTCTCTAGCTGCTTCTCGAAGTTAATCTTAGCCGTTTTTACGGTCAAAATTTCCCAGATACTGTCCAGAATCGAACGGTATTTCTGCTCATCCGCGAACTCCGTTTGCTGACAGAAGAACGCATAGTTGGGATACATTCGTTCACACAGTGACACCATAAAGGTAATGTGTTGCCATGGTTCTAATTTTTCTAAACGGAGCTGAACTGGATTCTTTAGCATGGGATAATCCGCAATTGTGATTTGCCACGGATCTTACTTGTATACCCCTGCTACTGCAATACATGGAACGCGGATAACCCCGTGCCAGCACCAAGGAGCGAAGATGCATAAACTGATGATTGTCTCCCGCCAGCAAACGGCCTATAAAACCCTGCTGGCCGAGCAACCAATAGCCGGTCTGACACTAACCCAGCAGCCCAAAGAAGCCACAATTTTGCTGGCCGATCCACCAAAGGTCGCACCGCTGCTCGACGAGTTTCCGGCCCTTGAGTGGATCCAATCAACCTTTGCTGGCATCGATGCCTTGACCAAAGCAAGCCTACGCCAGGACTATAGCCTAACCAATATCCGTGGTTGCTTCGGCCAGTTGATCAGTGAATACATTCTGGGTTGGGCCATCGCCCACCAGCGCCGTTTCAATACCTACCAAAGCCAACAGCAGGCCAATCACTGGCAGCCCCACCCTTACACTTCCCTCGCCGGCAAGACGATGGTGGTACTGGGTACCGGCAGCATCGGTAGCCACCTCGCCCGCTCAGCCAAGGCCCTAGGGCTTGAGCTTATCGGGGTCAATCGTACAGGCCAATCCGGTGAGCCTGCTTTCGATACGATTGTTCCACTTACCAAGCTCAACCAGGCGCTTGAAACGGCAGACTTCCTGATTTCGACCTTGCCGGCGACGGCTGATACCGACGATATACTCAATGCCACCAGCCTGAGCCATTGCCGCCAGGCTGTGTTGTTCAACGTTGGGCGGGGCAACGCCCTGTGCGAAACTGGCCTGCTCAGCGCCTTGGACAGCGGTGCAATCGCACACGCTTTTCTTGATGTTTTCAAACAGGAGCCACTGCCCCAAAGCCACCCGTTTTGGCGACATCCTGCTATTACCATTACCCCGCACATTGCCGCGGAGAGTTTCCCCCACCAAGTCATGGCTATTTTCCGCGATAATGCCCAGCGTTGGCTCAGCCAACAACCGCTGCGTTATGCCATAGACTTTCAGCAAGGCTACTGATGCCTTTCACGGAGCTTATATGAGTTCTTCAGCCGACAAGCAACAACTTGATAACCTGCTCGATCAAATACGCCAGTGCACGATCTGCCAAGATCATCTCCCGCTAGGCCCAAGGCCGGTCATCCAAGCCGCCAGCAGCGCTCGCTTGATGATCATAGGGCAGGCACCGGGTACCAAGGTTCATGACACCGGGATCCCGTGGAACGACCCAAGCGGCGATCGCCTCCGCCGCTGGCTGGAACTCGACCGCGAAACCTTCTACAACCCCGAACACATTGCCATCATGCCGATGGGATTGTGCTACCCCGGTCGCGGAAAGTCTGGCGACCTGCCCCCACGTCCCGAATGTGCACCACAGTGGCACCCACAAGTCTGGCCGCTATTACCTGATATCGGCATGACCCTGCTAGTCGGCCAGTATGCCCAGCAGCGCTACCTCAAGGACAAACCCAAGACCCTGACCGAAACCGTCAAAGCGTGGCGTACCTGGGCGCCAGAATTCATCCCGATGCCGCACCCTTCGCCGCGCAACACCCTGTGGCTGAAGAAAAACCCGTGGTTCGAGGAAGAGGTGGTGCCGTATATCCGCGAGTATGTGCATAGGCATTTGGAAAAGCGAGGTCCTAGGTTCTAGGGTTCTGGGTTCTGGGTTCTGGGTTCTGCAACTTGTGTGAAAAGCATTTAATGTCAAATTCTTGCTTTCGCTCTTCCTAGGAGCTAGGACCCGCTTTTCCTAGGACCTCTAAATAAAAAAACCCACACAGCAAGCTGTATGGGCTTTTAAGACTTTTTCCGGGGCCCTAGCAACCTAGTACCCTGAATCCGCTGTTATTTATGATACGGCTTTGACAGCTCGTGTACCGCGTCAACGAATACGCCTGCGTTCTCTGGCGGCACATCCAGGTGGATACCGTGGCCTAGGTTGAACACGTGGCCAGTACCACCGTCACCGAACCCTTCAAGGATAGTGGCAACTTCCTGGCGGATACGCTCAGGCTGGGCGTAAAGCATTGATGGGTCCATGTTGCCCTGCAGGGCCACTTTATCGCCCACACGCTTCTTGGCATCGGCAATATTGATGGTCCAGTCAAGGCCAACGGCATCACAGCCTGTGGCAGCTATTTGCTCTAGCCACATACCACCGTTCTTGGTAAATAGGGTCACAGGCACACGGCGACCGTCGTTTTCACGGATCAGGCCATCGACAATCTTGTGCATGTAGCGCAGCGAGAACTCGTTGTAGTCGCGCGGGGTCAATACGCCACCCCAAGTGTCAAATACCATTACCGACTGGGCACCGGCCTTGATCTGTGCGTTCAGGTACTCAACCACGCTGTCTGCCAGCTTATCCAGCAACAGGTGCAGGGTTTGCGGCTCGGCATACATCATCTTCTTGATTTTGGTGAACGCTTTTGAGCTACCGCCCTCAACCATGTAGGTAGCCAGTGTCCACGGGCTACCCGAGAAACCAATCAGCGGCACTTCGCCTTGCAGGTCCTTGCGGATCTGGCGAACAGCATTCATCACGTACTGCAGTTCACCTTCAGGATCTGGCAGGCCAATCTTGTCGACGTCAGCCTTACAGGTGATAGGACGTTCGAATTTCGGTCCTTCACCGGCTTCAAAATAAAGTCCCAAGCCCATCGCATCAGGGATGGTCAGGATATCGGAGAACAGGATCGCCGCATCAAGCGGGAAACGGCGCAAAGGCTGTAGTGTTACCTCACTGGCAAGCTCAGCATTTTTACATAGCGACATGAAGTCACCGGCTACACTGCGAGTCGCGCGGTATTCAGGTAGGTAACGCCCTGCCTGACGCATCATCCATACCGGGGTGCAATCGACTGGCTGCTTCAATAAAGCGCGAAGGTAGCGGTCATTCTTTAGTTCGCTCATTTAGGACTCCATGGTTTTATTATGCGCGTATTGTATCACTCCGGGCGGTCAACAAAAGGGGCCATTTGTTAACCGGATCAAGTTTACAGTAACAATCTGGTCACCAGATTTGCGACTTCCTGACCTATCGTGGTACAAAATCTGCGCGCTAGCAATAATAACAATGACTTTGCTCGTAGAAGGCAAAATAACTGCACCTTACCCCTCCTCGCGGAGGGTTTTTTTATTCTGGCTCGATGGCTGTTAGCCTTCATCCCCTTCCATTAATACCAAGGTCTGCTCAATCAATGCCCTGGCAATCGTTCCTGGCGGGGCGAGATCCGGTAAAGTCTCTTTTGTCGCCCAAATCGCATCGCTAAGTTCTGCATAATCCGGGTTCAGCACACCACTTTGGTAGTCGGCCAAAAAGCCCATCATCAAGTTGGACGGGAACGCCCAGGGCTGACTACCGAAATACCGTATGTTAGTCACAACTATCCCGGTTTCTTCCAATACTTCCCTGGCAACACACTGCTCCAGCGTCTCCCCGGCTTCGACAAACCCTGCGACTACCGTATACATGCCGGTTTTGTGGCGCGGATGCTGGGCCAACAGGATCTTGTCCTGTTTCCGTACCGCGACAATGACGCATGGTGACAATCGCGGGTAATGGTGGCTATGGCATCCCTGACAAGCCATGGCAAGCTCGGCATAGGCAATCTGACATTCGCTACCACATTGTGGACAAAAGCGCTGAGAGTGCAGCATATGCGATAACTGGATAGCCCGCCCGGCAAGGTTGAACAACTCACCATCGATGGTCAGCAGTGCCCGTAGGCTATCAAACCCGGCTTCATCAATACCCTCTGGCGCTTCGAGCCAGTAAACGGGGAAGCCTTGGTATCGGCCAACCTCCACCACATTTTCAAGATCAAACCCTACTTCGCACGGCTCTTTGAGTGGAAGTTGTTGATCTTCCATGTAGAGCTGGCGATCTTTGACTATGCACCAATAGCCTTTTTCTTGTTTTTTTAACATCAACGTCACATCCATCCTTGCAGGGTATCGCTTTTACTGGCAATCTAAAGTTAATACGGAAAAGGATCCGTAATTCAAGGTTCTCTTTTTTAAGAGATTAACAGGTATTGTTTCCAGTACCCTGTCTCGGTACTGTAGATCATGAGGGCATGGTCATGTTAAGTAAATTCGAGCAAGTACAAAAACAATGGGGCGGCACCAGTGACGTCATTGACCACTGGCTGATGTCTCGGCAACAATTGCTGATCGATTACTGCAAGTTAGCTGGACTTCCCCCGTTCGAAAGTAATAACCGCCAACTTCCAACCGCTACCCAGCTGCAACTTTTCAGCCAGCAACTGGTCGACTACATCTCCGAAGGCCACTTCAAAATCTACGATATGGTCATGGAGCGCTGGAATGCAACCGGCTTTTCACCAACAGAAGAAATCTCCCAGCTCTACGCACAAATCACCCAAACCACCGACCCGTTGCTGAACTTCAGCGACAAATACACCGACATGGGTGATGATGATGAGCTACCCGACTTTGACAATGACCTGTCTGCCATCGGCGAGCTGATTGAAATCCGCTTTGCCCTTGAGGATAAACTGATCGAACTGATCAGCGAGAGCCTAGCCTTCCCTCCGGGCGCCTAGGCTACATTACCTGTCCTCACCTGCCACCAGCCTGGTTTACCTATCAGGCTGGTCATTCTTTTATACGCCTTATTCCTGCATCCTGCAAAAGCATAGCTTGGTATTACCCTTGCCCGCAGCCATTTCCCTCTACCCTTTCAATTATTCTTCTACTGCCAGGCAAACCCAAGCCCAAATTGCAGGCAATAAAAAAGGGCACCCGAAGGTACCCTTTTATTCAATGCGTTAGCTGACGATTAGTTTTCGTCGCTTAGGCCTGCGTTCAGTAGCGCAGCAAGATCTTGCGATGCCTGCTCTGCATCTACCTGAGGTGCAACTGGCTCAAGCTCTGCATCACGCTGGCGCTGACGGTTCTGGTGGTACGCGAAACCGGTACCAGCAGGGATCAGACGACCAACAATTACGTTCTCTTTCAGGCCACGTAGGTCATCACGCTTACCAGAAACCGCAGCTTCTGTTAGTACGCGAGTCGTTTCCTGGAACGATGCTGCCGAGATGAACGACTCAGTTGCAAGCGACGCTTTGGTGATACCTAGTAGGTCACGCTCAAACGTTGCTGGCAGCTTGCCTTCGGCTTCTAGCTTACGGTTCGCGATAGTGACGCGAGAGAACTCAACCTGCTCACCAGGTAGGAACTCAGAATCACCAGAAGACAGGATAGTTGCCTTACGTAGCATCTGACGAACGATAGTCTCGATGTGCTTATCGTTAATCTTAACGCCCTGTAGACGGTAAACTTCCTGAACCTCGTTCACGATGTATTCTGCAACGGCGTGAACGCCACGCAGACGTAGGATATCGTGTGGAGCCTCTGGACCATCGGCGATTACATCACCCTTCTCAACCTTCTCACCTTCGAATACGTTCAACTGGCGCCACTTAGGAACCATTTCTTCGTATGCGTTACCTTCTGCAGGTGTGATGATCAGACGACGCTTGCCTTTAGTCTCTTTACCGAACGATACGGTACCAGTGATTTCAGCAAGGATCGCAGGCTCTTTAGGCTTACGTGCTTCGAATAGGTCAGCAACTCGTGGTAGACCACCGGTGATATCTTTCGTACCGCCAGATGCCTGTGGGATACGTGCTAGCGTATCACCGATACCAACCATTGCGCCGTCTTCTAGCTGGATGATTGCTTTACCCGGTAGGAAGTACTGAGCTGGCATTTCAGTGCCGGCGATCATTACATCGTTACCGTTTTCGTCAACCAACTTAACGGTTGGACGCATGTCTTTACCTGCACCGGTACGCTCTGCAGCGTCTAGTACGGTAATCATAGACAGACCCGTTAGCTCATCAGTCTGACGAGAAACAGTCACACCATCAATCAGGTCAACGAACTGGATACGACCAGCTACTTCGGTGATGATTGGCATTGTGTGCGGGTCCCAGTTAGCAACAACTTCACCAGCTGCTACTTCTGCGCCGTCACCTTTAGTCAGGTGAGAACCGTATGGCAATTTGTAGTTCTCTTTCGTACGGCCGAACTCATCGATGATGGTCATTTCAGTCGCACGGGAAGTGATTACTAGCTTGCCTTCGTTGTTGGTTACGAACTTAGCATTCTGAAGTTTCAGAGAACCTGTGTTCTTAACCTGGATGCTGTTCTCAGCCGCTGCTGCAGATGCCGCACCACCGATGTGGAACGTACGCATTGTCAGCTGTGTACCCGGTTCACCGATTGACTGTGCTGCAACAACACCAACCGCTTCACCTTGGTTCACTAGGTGACCACGTGCAAGGTCACGACCGTAACAGTTCTTACAACAACCGAAGTCATTCTGACAGGTAACTACAGAACGTACTTTCACCTGGTCAACAGAGTTCGCTTCTAGGATCTCACACCACTTCTCATCAAGAAGCGTGTTACGAGGAGCTAGAACTTCGTCTGTACCCGGCTTGATAACGTCTTCTGCAACCACACGGCCAAGAACGCGATCACCAAGTTGCTCTTTAACGTCACCACCCTCGATCAGAGGCATCATGGTGATACCTTCGTGAGTGCCACAGTCATCAGACGTGATTACAACGTCCTGAGCAACGTCTACTAGACGACGTGTTAGGTAACCGGAGTTCGCAGTCTTAAGTGCGGTATCGGCTAGACCCTTACGAGCACCGTGAGTAGAGATGAAGTACTGAAGTACGTTCAGACCTTCACGGAAGTTCGCCGTGATCGGTGTTTCGATGATTGAGCCATCCGGCTTAGCCATCAGACCACGCATACCCGCTAGCTGACGAATCTGTGCTGCAGAACCACGAGCACCTGAGTCGGCCATCATGTATACGCTGTTGAACGATTTCTGCTGCTCTTCTTCGCCATCACGGTTGATAACAGTGTCAAAAGACAGGTTATCCATCATCGCCTTAGCAACCTGCTCGTTGGCTGTTGCCCAGATATCGATAACTTTGTTGTAACGCTCGCCCGCGGTAACAAGACCTGACTGGAACTGCTCCTGAATTTCAGCAACTTCAGCTTCAGCTTCGGCGATCTTGGTGTATTTCGCTTCTGGTACAACCATGTCGTCGATACCAACAGAAACACCAGAAAGTGCCGCGTAAGCAAAACCTGTGTACATGATCTGGTCAGCGAAGATAACAGTATCTTTCATGCCCAGTTCACGGTAACAGGTGTTAAGCAGTTTAGAGATCTGCTTCTTACCAAGAGCTTCAGTGTTAACAAGGCTGTAAGACAGACCTTTCGGTACGATTGTCCAAAGCATTGCACGACCAACAGTCGTATCAACCAGCTTGGTGTCAGCAACTAGGTTGCCTTGCTCATCAGCGTGGTGTTCAGTGATACGAACCTTAACGCGAGCGTGTAGCTCAGCATTACCTGTACGGTAAGCTTTTTCAGCTTCAGCAGGACCTTCAAGGTACATGCCTTCGCCTTTCGCGTTGATTTTTTCACGAGTCATGTAGTAAAGACCCAATACAACGTCCTGAGAAGGTACGATGATCGGATCACCAGATGCTGGTGAAAGGATGTTGTTGGTAGACATCATCAGCGCACGTGCTTCTAGCTGTGCTTCCAGAGTTAGAGGTACGTGTACCGCCATCTGGTCACCATCGAAGTCGGCGTTATATGCCGCACACACTAGTGGGTGAAGCTGAATCGCTTTACCTTCGATCAGTACTGGTTCGAATGCCTGGATACCCAAACGGTGCAGTGTTGGTGCACGGTTAAGCATTACTGGGTGTTCGCGGATCACTTCGTCTAGGATATCCCAAACAACCGCTTCTTCGCGCTCTACCATCTTCTTAGCAGCTTTGATCGTTGTCGCTAGACCACGAGTCTCTAGCTTGCCGTAGATAAATGGTTTGAATAGCTCAAGTGCCATCTTCTTAGGAAGACCACACTGGTGCAGGCGTAGGTATGGACCTACGGTGATAACAGAACGACCTGAGTAGTCTACACGCTTACCAAGTAGGTTCTGACGGAAACGACCCTGCTTACCTTTGATCATATCAGCCAAAGATTTCAGAGGACGCTTGTTCGAACCTGTGATAGCGCGGCCACGACGACCGTTATCAAGCAATGCATCAACAGACTCCTGCAGCATACGTTTTTCGTTACGTACGATGATGTCAGGGGCTGCTAAGTCCAGTAGGCGCTTCAGACGGTTGTTACGGTTGATAACGCGACGGTACAGATCGTTCAGATCTGAAGTTGCGAAACGACCACCATCTAGCGGTACCAACGGACGTAGGTCCGGCGGAAGTACTGGCAGTACAGACAGGATCATCCACTCTGGGTTGTTACCTGACTGTAGGAATGCTTCTACCAGCTTAAGACGCTTGGTTAGCTTCTTACGCTTGGTTTCAGAGTTAGTTTCTTCTAGCTCTTCGCGCATCAGCTCAATTTCAGCATTCAGGTCCATGTTGGCCAGAAGTGCCTGAACGGCTTCAGCACCCATCTTCGCGTCGAACTCGTCGCCCCACTCTTCAAGTGCATCCAGGTACTGTTCTTCAGACAGCAGCTGGCTACGCTCAAGGTTGGTCATACCTGGTTCGATTACCACGTAAGATTCAAAGTAAAGTACACGCTCGATGTCACGTAGCGGCATGTCCATTAACAGACCGATACGAGATGGCAGTGACTTAAGGAACCAGATGTGGGCTACAGGAGAAGCTAGCTCAATGTGACCCATGCGCTCACGACGCACTTTAGTCTGAGTTACTTCTACACCACATTTTTCACAGATAACACCACGGTGCTTCAGGCGCTTGTACTTGCCACAAAGACACTCGTAGTCTTTTACCGGGCCAAAGATACGTGCACAGAAAAGACCGTCACGCTCAGGCTTAAAAGTACGGTAGTTGATGGTTTCTGGTTTTTTAACTTCACCGAAAGACCATGAACGGATCATGTCTGGTGAAGCAAGACCGATTTTGATTGCATCAAATTCTTCAGTCTTGTGTTGTGCTTTCAGAAACTTAAGTAAGTCTTTCACATTCGGCTCCTGTGAGGAGTTGACCCATAAAGGCGCCAGTCTGCTGGCGCCTTCATATTTATACCGGAGTAACTAATAAATCTTGGTATGAACCGAGGCTTATTCGTCTTCCAGCTCGATGTTGATACCCAACGAGCGGATTTCTTTCAACAATACGTTGAACGATTCCGGCATACCAGGTTCCATACGATGGTCGCCATCGACGATGTTCTTGTACATCTTCGTACGGCCGTTAACGTCATCCGACTTAACAGTTAGCATTTCCTGTAGGGTGTATGCGGCACCATATGCTTCTAGTGCCCACACTTCCATCTCACCGAAACGCTGACCACCGAACTGAGCTTTACCACCCAGCGGCTGCTGAGTAACAAGGCTGTAAGAACCGGTAGAACGGGCATGCATCTTGTCATCAACCAAGTGGTTCAGTTTCAGCATGTACATGTAACCTACAGTTACAGGACGCTCAAACTTGTCACCAGTACGGCCATCAAACAGAGTCAGCTGACCAGATTCTGGTAGGTCACCCAATTTCAGAAGTTCTTTGATAGACGCTTCTGGCGCACCGTCGAAGACAGGTGTCGCGATTGGTAGACCGTTACGCAGGTTACCGATCAGAGTACGTACTTCATCATCGCTTAGTGCGGCAATGTCTACGTTCTGGCGCGTGTCGCCCAGATCGTACACTTTCTGCAGGAAGTTACGGAACTGGTGTAGTTCCTGCTGCTGCTTAAGCATCTCGTTGATCTTGTCACCGATACCTTTCGCTGCAAGACCCAAGTGAGTCTCCAGGATCTGACCGATGTTCATACGAGACGGTACACCCAGCGGGTTAAGTACGATATCTACTGTCTGACCTTTTTCGTCGTACGGCATGTCTTCAACAGGACAAATCTTCGAGATTACACCCTTGTTACCGTGACGACCCGCCATCTTATCACCAGGCTGGATACGACGCTTAACAGCTAGGTAAACCTTAACAATCTTAAGGACACCCGGCGCTAGGTCATCACCCTGCGTGATCTTACGGCGCTTGGTTTCAAATTTCTTATCGAACTCAGCTTTCAGCTCGTCGTACTGTTCGGCTAGCTGCTCAAGCTGGTTCTGCTGTGCTTCGTCATCAAGAGTCTGTGCGAACAGCTTCTCGCGGTCCATTGAAGACAGTTTGTCTTCGCTGTAACCAGCGGCAAGAAGAAGAGTACGAACACGAGCAAGAAGACCACCCTCAAGGATCTGGAATTCTTCAGTGATGTCTTTCTTCGCTTCTTTCAGCTGCATCTCTTCGATTTCTAGCGCACGCTTGTCTTTCTCAACGCCGTCACGGGTAAATACCTGAACGTCGATGATAGTACCAGACACAGAGTTAGGTACGCGTAGAGAAGAGTCTTTCACGTCAGACGCTTTCTCACCGAAGATAGCACGTAGTAGCTTCTCTTCAGGAGTTAGCTGAGTTTCACCCTTAGGTGTCACCTTACCAACTAGGATGTCGCCACCCTTAACTTCAGCACCGATGTAAACGATACCTGACTCATCCAGCTTAGATAGCGCTGCTTCACCCACGTTCGGGATATCGGCAGTGATTTCTTCCGCACCTAGCTTAGTATCACGCGCCACACAAGATAGCTCTTGGATGTGGATAGTTGTCAGGCGGTCTTCCTGTACAACACGCTCAGATACAAGGATGGAATCCTCGAAGTTGTAACCGTTCCAAGGCATGAACGCGATACGCATGTTCTGGCCAAGGGCTAGTTCACCAAGGTCGGTAGATGGACCGTCAGCTAGTACGTCACCACGAGCAACAGGCTCACCCGGCATCACAGTTGGACGCTGGTTGATACATGTGTTCTGGTTAGAACGGGTGTACTTGGTCAGGTTGTAGATGTCGATACCCGCTTCGCCTGGTACCAACTCGTCTTCGTTAACCTTGATAACGATACGAGAAGCATCTACTGACTGAACCATACCGCCACGTTTAGCTACGGCTGTAACACCGGAGTCAACCGCTACGTTACGCTCGATACCTGTACCTACTAGCGGCTTGTCAGCACGTAGAGTAGGAACTGCCTGACGCTGCATGTTCGCACCCATAAGGGCACGGTTCGCATCATCGTGCTCTAGGAACGGGATCAGAGAAGCAGCCACCGATACAACCTGGTTGGTTGCAACGTCCATGTACTGGACATGGTCACGTGGGTGCAGACCTGATTCACCCTTCTGGCGGGCAGTGATCAGTTCGTCAGCGAAAGAGCCGTCATCGTTAAGCGCGGCGTTCGCCTGAGCGATTACGTAGTGGCCTTCTTCGATAGCAGATAGGTAGTCGATTTCTTCGGTTACCTTGCCGTCGATCACTTTACGGTATGGAGTTTCCAAGAAACCGTAAGGGTTACACTGAGCAAATGCTGACAGTGAGTTGATCAGACCGATGTTTGGACCTTCCGGCGTTTCGATCGGACATAGACGACCGTAGTGGGTCGCGTGTACGTCTCGAACCTCAAAGCCAGCACGCTCACGAGTCAGACCACCTGGACCAAGCGCCGAGATACGACGTTTGTGAGTAACTTCTGACAGTGGGTTGTTCTGGTCCATAAACTGAGACAGCTGAGAAGAGCCAAAGAACTCTTTAACTGCCGCAGAAATTGGCTTGGCATTGATTAGGTCTTGAGGCATTACTGCGTCTAGATCGCCAAGGCTTAGGCGTTCTTTAACAGCACGCTCAACACGTACCAGACCAACTCGGAATTGGTTTTCAGCCATTTCGCCTACAGAACGAATACGACGGTTACCAAGGTGGTCGATATCATCAACTTCACCTTTACCGTTACGGATATCGATCAGACGACGCATTACATCGATGATGTCTGCGTGGTCTAGGGTACCCTGACCTGTAGACTCTTCACGACCTAGCGAGCTGTTGAACTTCATTCGGCCCACAGCTGATAGATCGTAGCGATCTTCAGTGAAGAACAAGCTTTCGAAAAGCTGTTCTGCTGCTTCACGCGTTGGTGGCTCGCCCGGGCGCATCATGCGGTAGATTTCTACCAGTGCGCTTAGACGGTCGGTCGTGCTGTCGACACGGATAGTGTCAGACATGTACGGACCGTAATCTAGATCGTTCGTAAACAGAACTTCTAGAGATTTGTAACCTGCCTGAGATAGCAGAGCTAGTGTTTCCAGGCTTAGTTCCTGGTTAGCTGCTGCGATCAACTCGCCGGTTTCCTCGTTCACGTAATCACGTGATGCGATTTTACCCACGATGTATTCAACAGGGACTTCGATGTGGTCAACACCGTCTTTACCTAGCTGGCGGATATGGCGAGCGGTAATACGGCGGCCTTGCTCAACGTAAACCTTGCCGTTGGCTTCGATATCGAAGCTGGCGGTTTCACCGCGTAGACGCTCAGGTACCAGTTCCATCACAAGAGACTTGCCCTGTACTTCGAAGTTTACTTTCTCGAAGAACATGTCAAGGATCTGCTCGGTGGTGTAACCTAGCGCGCGCAGGATGATTGAAGCAGGAAGCTTACGACGACGGTCGATACGTACGAATACGTTATCCTTAGGATCAAATTCGAAATCCAACCATGAACCACGGTATGGGATTACGCGTGCGTTATAAAGCACTTTACCTGAGGAGTGGGTCTTACCCTTATCGCTGTCGAAGAAAACACCCGGGCTACGATGTAGCTGGGATACGATAACCCTCTCGGTACCGTTAATAACGAATGTACCGTTATCTGTCATGAGCGGAATTTCGCCCATGTAAACTTCTTGTTCTTTAATGTCTTTGACTGTGCCAGCTGGCGCGTCTTTATCGTACATGACAAGACGAAGCTTCACACGAAGTGGTGCAGAGTATGTTACGCCACGAATCTGACATTCTTTAACATCGAAGACCGGCTCACCGAGACGATAGCTAACGTATTGCAGCTCGGAATTGCCGTTATAGCTCTGAATTGGGAAAACAGAACGAAAGGCAGCTTCTAGACCGTAATGCCCTTCTGGATCCTGCTCGATGAACTTTTTAAAAGACTCAAGCTGGATCGACAGCAAGTATGGTACATCCAAAACTTGTGGACGCTTACCAAAATCCTTACGGATACGCTTTTTCTCGGTATAAGAGTAAACCATAGGTTCCTCAGATCGCTGATAAGTGATCCAAACTGCTCAAAACGAGGAGCAGTGACTAATAACACTGTTTTTGTAGGAACAGCTCCGCGAGAGCAGGACTGTTTTTTGCATGGAGAGTGGTCGCAAAACAATGTGAAAACACCACTACCCTACAGCGCAAAAAGGCCGGTGGCTTTTTAGCCACCAGCCATTAGCCAATTAAGGCTAAGAAATTAAGTAATTATTACTTAACTTCAACAGAAGCACCAGCTTCTTCTAGCTGAGCTTTAAGAGCTTCAGCTTCAGCTTTGTCAACACCTTCTTTCAGAGGTGCTGGAGCGCCGTCTACTAGAGCTTTAGCTTCTTTAAGACCTAGGCCAGTCGCGCCACGTACAGCTTTGATAGTTGCAACTTTGTTTGCGCCAGCGCCAGTTAGGATTACGTCAAATTCAGTTTGCTCTTCAGCTGCTTCTGCAGCTGCGCCGCCCGCTACTACTGCTGCTGCAGCAGAAACGCCGAATTTTTCTTCCATAGCTTCGATTAGCTCAACAACCTGCATTACAGACATTTCTGCAACTGCGTCTAGGATTTGCTCGTTAGTGATAGACATAACAATTCTCTTTAAAAGTCAACAATTAGTTTAAATAGCAATCAGTGAAAAGCAAGGGCTATTAAGCCGCAGCTTCTTCTTTCTGATCGCGAACAGCTGCGATAGTACGTACCAGCTTACCAGCAGACGCTTCTTTCATGCACATCATTAGGCGTGCAATCGCTTCGTCGTATGTTGGTAGAGTTGCTAGTACTTCAACGTCAGCAACAGCGCCTTCGAATGCAGCTGCTTTGATCTCGAAATCTTTGTTCTCTTTAGCGAAGTCTTTGAAAAGACGCGCTGCAGCACCTGGGTGCTCGTTAGAGAAACCGATCAGTGTAGGACCTACGAAAGTCTCAGTAAGACATTCGAAATCAGTACCTTCCACTGCACGACGAGCTAGTGTGTTACGAACAACTTTCAGGTAAACGCCGTTTTCACGAGCTTGTTTACGTAGAGAAGTCATCGCACCCACAGCAACGCCACGAGAGTCAGCAACAACTGCAGACAGGGCACCATTGGCAGCTTCGTTGACTTCAGCAACAATTGCTTTTTTGTCTTGAAGGTTCAATGCCATTGGATTTGCTCCTGGATTAAGCCGGGTTCCCCCGGACAATACACCACTCACTGCCAGTATGGCAGGAGAGTTTTTACGGCGCAGATCCAAGAAAGATATTACATCAATCATGTTCTGGCACCGTCTACGTAGGTGATATTAAGTCAGCTCTAGGAGTTGACGCCTACGGTCTTTGACGAAGGCTGTTACCGAGGCAACAGCCTTAGCCATGAATTCGGAAGCGGCAAATTATACACTAATTTGCCGATTCTGCAAATTACTGTGCGTTAGTTTCCAGAGTATTCTGGTCTAGCGCTACACCTGCACCCATAGTGGTAGAGATGCTAACTTTCTTGATGAAAGTACCTTTAGCTGAAGAAGGCTTAGCTTTCTTCAGAGCAACTAGAAGAGCTTCTAGGTTCTCTTTTAGTTGAGCAGCGTCGAAGTCCACTTTACCGATAGTAGTGTGGATGATGCCGTTCTTGTCGTTACGGTAACGAACCTGACCAGCTTTAGCGTTCTTAACAGCTTCAGCAACGTTAGGAGTTACAGTACCAACTTTAGGGTTTGGCATTAGACCGCGTGGACCAAGAATAGTACCAAGCTGACCTACAACGCGCATTGCATCTGGAGATGCGATAACTACGTCGAAGTTCATCTCGCCTTTCTTAACCTGAGCAGCAAGTTCTTCCATACCTACTAGGTCAGCGCCAGCTTCTTTAGCAGCTTCAGCGTTTGCACCCTGAGTGAATACCGCTACGCGGATTTCACGGCCAGTACCGTTTGGTAGTACAGTTGCACCACGAACGTTCTGGTCAGATTTACGTGCATCGATGCCAAGGTTAACAGCAACGTCAACGCTTTCAGTAAATTTAGCAGTAGCTAGTTCTTTAAGAAGAGCAACAGCTTCGTTGATGTCGTACTCGCGGTTAACATCAACTTTCTCGCGGATTACGCGCATACGTTTAGTAAGTTTTGCCATTGTCTTAACCCTCTACCACTAGACCCATTGAACGAGCAGTACCAGCAATCGAACGCTTCATAGCTTCGATGTCAGCACCAGTCATGTCCGCAGCTTTAGTTTCTGCGATCTCTTGGATCTGAGCGTCAGTTACAGTACCAACTTTCTCAGTGTTCGGACGGCCAGAACCAGACTTAACGCCAGCAGCTTTCTTAAGAAGAACAGCAGCAGGTGGAGTCTTAGTGATGAACGTGAAAGAACGGTCGTTGTATACTGTGATAACAACTGGAGTCGGTAGACCTTTCTCGATTGAGTCAGTCTTAGCGTTGAACGCCTTACAGAATTCCATGATGTTCACACCGTGCTGACCTAGTGCAGGACCAACCGGTGGACTTGGGTTTGCCATACCAGCTGCAACTTGCAGCTTGATGTAAGCTTCTACTTTTTTAGCCATTGCTATTTACCTTAATTTGGGTTCAAACGTCCACTCTCTAGAAGTAGACTCCCCGTCTAACGAAAGGGCGCGAAATTATAGTCCAATTCCACGCCCTTGACAACTAAAACTGACTATTTATTGATCAGCTTTTTTCAACCTGGCCAAATTCCAATTCTACTGGAGTGGCACGGCCGAAGATCGATACCGATACTTTCAGGCGGCTCTTGTCGTAATCGACTTCTTCCACCACACCGTTGAAGTCAGCGAACGGTCCGTCAGTAACACGAACAACTTCACCTGGTTCGAACACAGTTTTGTGTACAGGTGATTCGCTTGCTTTCTCAAGACGGTTAAGAATAGCATCGGCCTCTTTATCAGAGATCGGAGCCGGACGGTCAGATGTACCGCCGATGAACCCCATTACACGAGGGATACTACGTACCAGATGCCATGTCTCATCGTTCATCACCATCTGTACCAGCACATAGCCAGGGAAGAACTTACGCTCGCTCTTACGGCGCTGGCCAGCACGAACTTCTACAACTTCTTCAGTTGGGACAAGCACTTCTTCAAAGTACTCTTCCATGCCGTGCATTTTAATATGCTCACGTAGGGATTGTGCTACACGACCTTCAAAACCAGAGAAGGCCTGTACTACATACCATCGTTTTTTTGGAGCTTCGCTCATGAACTCTTACCTCACACACCGGTAACTAGGCGGACTAGACGGACCATGATGCCGTCGATGCCCCACAAGGCTAACGCCATAATGACAGTGACAGCTAAAACGATAAAGGTTGTCTGCGTAGCTTCCTGACGAGTAGGCCATACTACCTTGCGGACTTCCATGCGCGATTCGCGGGCAAACGCAATCGCGGTTTTACCTTTTGCTGTAAGTGCGGCAACACCACCCGCTGCAGCCACAAGGACAACAACAGCAGCGGCGCGAAGCACTACAGAAACATCACTGTACAGGTAATTACCAACCACAGCGGCAGCTAGCAGAGCAAATACAGCGACCCACTTAAGGCCGTCCATACCGCCGGAGCTGCTTTGGTTTTCGGCATTCGCTTTCATACAACCAACCTGTAACTAGTCTCAATATAGACGAAAATAACCCCGCATTTGCGAGGCTGATAATGAAGGAAAGCACTAAGGCCTTAATTACAAACAAAAACTTCATCATAATAAAAAGTTTCTCTGCAGGCTTGAGCAAAAAATATGCAAAACCAAGCAACAGCGCAGAAAAAGGGCATCAAATGATGCCCTTTTTAGTACCTAGTCGTCAAATATTATTCAACGATCTTAGCTACAACACCAGCACCAACGGTACGGCCACCTTCACGGATTGCGAAGCGTAGACCTTCGTCCATCGCGATAGGAGCGATTAGAGTAACAACCATTTGGATGTTGTCGCCAGGCATAACCATTTCTACGCCTTCTGGTAGTTCGATAGTACCAGTTACGTCAGTTGTACGGAAGTAGAACTGTGGACGGTAGCCTTTGAAGAATGGCGTGTGACGGCCACCTTCGTCTTTAGACAGAACGTATACTTCTGACTCGAAAGTAGTGTGCGGAGTGATAGAACCTGGCTTAGCAAGAACCTGACCACGCTCAACTTCGTCACGCTTAGTACCACGTAGAAGAACACCAACGTTCTCACCAGCACGGCCTTCGTCAAGAAGCTTACGGAACATCTCAACACCAGTACAAGTAGTAGTAGTGGTCTCTTTGATACCGATGATTTCTACTTCGTCACCTACAGTGATGATACCCTGCTCAACACGACCAGTTACAACAGTACCACGGCCCTGGATTGAGAATACATCTTCGATAGGTAGGATGAACGGACGGTCGATCGCACGCTCTGGCTCTGGGATGTAGTTGTCTAGTGCTTCAGCTAGCTCAACAATCTTGTCTTCCCACTCTTTCTCGCCGTTTAGAGCGCCAAGAGCAGAACCCATGATTACTGGGCAGTCGTCACCTGGGAAGTCGTACTCAGAAAGAAGTTCACGAACTTCCATCTCAACTAGCTCTAGAAGCTCTTCGTCATCAACCATGTCACACTTGTTCATGAACACGATGATGTAAGGGATACCAACCTGACGGCCTAGTAGGATGTGCTCACGAGTCTGAGGCATTGGGCCGTCAGTTGCAGCAACAACTAGGATACCACCGTCCATCTGCGCAGCACCAGTGATCATGTTTTTAACGTAATCGGCGTGTCCTGGGCAGTCTACGTGTGCGTAGTGACGAGTTGGAGTATCGTACTCTACGTGAGAAGTAGAGATTGTGATACCACGCTCGCGCTCTTCTGGAGCGTTATCGATAGATGCGAAGTCTTTAGCTTCACCACCGTATACTTTTGACAAAGTAGTACAGATAGCAGCAGTTAGAGTAGTTTTACCGTGGTCAACGTGGCCGATAGTACCAACGTTAACGTGCGGTTT